>NZ_JBHSIR010000034.1:0-48422 GCF_042653605.1 Pseudonocardia sp. GCM10023141 | reverse complement strand
GGCGCGCCGAGGCATCTGCCCAGGTCAGAGGCACAATCGGTAGCTACTTCTTCAGGTCGAAGTAGCTAGCCAACAGCAGGGTGATCGAATTCGGAAGCCTTCACGCCCTGAACAAACGCAGACCATTCGCCTTCGGTGTACCGGATCCGTGCGCTCTGGTCCCGCGAGCTTCCGACCTCGACGTCCCCATTGTCTCGTACCGTCACGACCACGCAGTTCTGCACGCTGAAGCTCGACTTGGTCGCGACATTGTATGCCAGCATGGCGATCTCTACTCCACTGTGCTGTTCGGGGTGAGGTGTTTGGTCAAAACTCGGCAACGGTCCACCGTCGGCACTACATCACCGACGCAGTTGTCAGCTCGACGCTGGCAGCGCAGCGGATTGACTTCAACGCCTCCGCCGACCAAGGTCGCAACCAACATAAGTCGATGCTGCTCCTACCAAAGAGGGTCGACTCGCGCCGGTGGGCAGCCTACGTCATCTAGAGCCCAATGGCGGCAGACACGCAGTTCGTTCACCTGCGCAGGATATCTGAAACCCTACAAATGCCAAGACCCTATGACCCTACTGGGTGATGGATCCAGCGATCGGCGCCTTTTAGACGGCGAACGGCCCACACTTCGAGCAAGTGACCCAGTCAACATTGAATGAATCCAATGACTACCGCTTGTCGTCCCTTGAGGACCGCTTACGGAGGCGTCCGGCCAGCGGTGCGCAGGCATGGACTTGCCGTGGGCCCCGTCCACCTCGGGACAACCTCAGTCCCGTTGAGGCTGACGGGACAGCCTCCGCACCTACACATCACGTTACGCCGTTGGCGGCCGCTTGCTCCACACGCCCATCTCACTCAACCGTTCAGTCGCTACACAGGGGACGAACTTTCACAACCTCTTCGACAGGACTGGTCCGTCTGGGTGCCAGTGACAATCAGCAGTCGCACCGCTAAATCACGCCAACTAATATTGCGGTCGATGCCACCAAGCAACGGATCGCGACGGACCTGGGAAGCGGTCGCCCATGAGATCCGCGAGCTTGTCGTCACGGGAATTTGTCCGATTGGGGCGAAACTCCCAACCAAGAAGGATCTAGCCCAGCGCCACAACGCATCGGGCGCCACGGTCCAACGCGCTATGGATCAACTCGCCGACGAAGGTTTCGTGGAGGCTCGACCTGGACGAGGATGGTTCGCCTCCAAACCAGTCCACATCTCACTCCTTCGCAGTTCGCCACATTGGCACGAACGCAATGCTCAAGTCAAGCCAAGCGGAAACCACGGCTGGCTGGACCCAACTATCAGGATCACGACACACAAAATGGGTGCCGATCCGCGCGTTGCGGCCGACCTGCACGTCCCAGTCGGCACCCGAGTCTGTCGACGAGAGCGGCGCGTCAGCAACGGCGGGCGAATTATCCACCTTGGACGAAGCTACCTGCCAGAGGCAATAACGAGAGACACAACACTCGAAACCGACGCGATGATGGAAATTGGAACATACGAAGAACTAACGCGACACGGGCATGCCCCCAAGAGTATTACAGAGACTGTTTCCGTAGGGACCGCAACGGTTAGCGAAAGCAAAATCCTGGAACTTGACATCGCCCGGTCTCCGATGGTCATACGCCTTGTTCGGATCGTGCACGGTGAGCGCGGAAGACTTGAGGTTGACTATCTGACGGCCCGCATGGGACAACTCCGTCTGGAGTACCAGCTACCAATCCCACGTTAGAACGGATGGACCCAACAGGGCCCAAGTTGTAAGTTTTCTGGCACACCCGACAGCTTCCGCACGTACCCGAGAGACGCGCGTCAGGGCGACCGGTCGTCGGCGTCCCCCATGTCCTGGGCGAGCACGGCCAGGAACTCCCGGCCGGCGAGACCGGCGTCCTGTGGGCCGAGGTCGGCCGGGAGTTCGGCTATCACCATGCCCCGGACAAGACGGCCGAGTCGCACGACGCACGCGGCTGGGCCACGGTCGGCGACATCGGCCGTGTCGACGACGACGGCTATGTCTGGCTCGTCGACCGGCGGACCGATCTGATCATCTCCGGCGGGGTCAACATCTACCCGCGTGAGGTCGAGAACGTCCTGATCGCCCATCCTGCGGTCGCGGACGCGGCTGTGGTCGGGGTGCCTCACGAGGAGTTCGGGGAGCAGGTCACCGCGATCGTCGAACCGACGTCCCTGGCAGCGGCGGGTCCGGACCTGGCGACCGAGCTGGTCGCCCATTGCCGTGCGAAGCTGGCACCGGCCAAGTGCCCGCGCTCGATCCAGTTCCGCGAGACCCTTCCGCGGCTGGCGAGCTGTCGAAACGGGCGCTGCGGGACGAGTACCTCGGGCTCACGTCGGCCGCTGATCGGGGGTAGGTGCGGACAAGGCTCCCCTGCGCAGGGATCGCAGCCGCCCGGCACCCGGATCGCCGGCGTAGGCCTGCGCCACCGACGTCCACGCCTCTGCGGTGCCCCCTACGACGTCGAGGTCGAGGTCGTCCTGATGCCGACGACGGGTCACGAGGAGTGCGAAGGCTAGCGCTGTCCCGGAGATGCGGTCGCGAGCGGTCGGCGAGCCGTGTGTCCAGCGGCCACCGTCGGGCGCCTCGAGATCGACGAAGACCTCGCCGCCGAGCGGTGACACTCCGTGCAGTGCGAAGGAGTAGTCACGGGTACGGATACCCAGGTGCACGACGTGGCGGATCCGGTCGCTCACCGAGGTGGGCAATCCGAGCGCGTCCGTCACGTCGACCCCGTGTGCCCACGTCTCCATGAAGCGGGCCGTGGCCATGCTCACGCGCGACATCGGCGGGCCGAACCACGGGACCTTCTGCTCGGACGGGTAGCAGCGCAGGGCGGAGTCGACCGCTGCGCGGGAGCTCCGCCATCTGGCCATGACCGCGTTCGGCCCGTCCCGGGCGAGAGCCCAGGCAGCCGTGTCCGCAAAATGTGTGGGGTCCGCGGCTTCCTCCCGACGCAGCCTCGACAAGAGCTCCGGATCGGTGAGAGCCGCGACCGCGACCTCGTCGGTCCATGCCAGGTGGGCGATCGAGTGCAGGATGGACCATCCAGGAGCGGGTGTCGGCCGGTCCCAGCCGCTGCCATCGAGGTCCGCGACGGCCGCATCGAGGGCGGCCGACTCCACGGCGAGGTCGGCCAGCACCGCGTCAAGCAACGGCGTCGAGTCGGCGTCGGTCACGCCCGCCTGCCCTCGCGCGCCACGGTCAGACCGAGCGCGTCGAGGTCCCAGGTCTCGCCCTCGATGCCGGGGAGTTCGTGGCGCATGACCCGCCCGAGCGCGTTGCGGGGCAGGGACTGCGACACCGTCACGAACCGCGGGATCGCGAAGTAGGGCAACGCCTCGACGAAATGGGCGAAGAGGGAGCTTGCGTCGAGGTGCCGCCCGTCCATCGGAACCACGCAGGCCAGGATGTCCTGCTCGCCCGACGGCGACGGCACTCCGACGACCGCTGCCTCGACCAGGTCCGGGTTGGTGAGCAGTGCCGTCTCCAGTTCGAGCATCGAGACGTTCTCGCCACGCCTGCGGATCGACTCCTTCTTCCGGCCCGCGAACCGGAGCGAACCGGACGCGGTGATCCGGCCGAGATCGCCGGAGTGGTACCAGAGGTTGCGGGTCGCCTCGACGGTCGCGTCCGGGCGTTTCCAGTAGCCGGAGAACATCACGCCGGGTGCCCGCGGGCGGACGCAGATCTCGCCGGCAGCGCCCGGCTCCACCGGACGGTCGCCGTCGTCGAGGATGGCGACGTCGAGCCACGCTGCCGGACGCCCGTTCTCGCGGTCGGCCAGATCGCGCATCCCCGTGCACGAGATCGGCAGGCACTCTGTCTGGCCGAACGCCTCGGCCCACACCGGCACTCCGAAGCGTCGCTCGAACGCCACCTGGGCCTCCGGGTCCATCGGGGTGGACATGAAGCCCCGGAGCCGGTGCCGGTCGTCGTGGCTGCGTTCGGCCGTTGCCAGCAGCGCCATGCCCATGGCCCCGACGGTGCAGGCGAATGTCGCGCCGGTATCGGCCGCCCTGCGCATGAACCGGCTCGCCGAAAACGCCGGTTCGACCACTAGAGCAACACCGCTGACCAGTGCTGTCGCCACCGTCATCAGGCGCCCGGCGCTGTGGAACATCGGCAGGGTCGTGAACAGGACGTCGTTGTCGATCAGCTCCCACGCCCGGGCCATCGCCCGTCCGGTGTGCAGGTAGTAGGCGTGCGACATCATGCAGCCCTTGGGCAGGCCGGTCGTGCCCGAGGTATAGAGGATCGACATGAGCGCGTCCGGTTCCACCTCCCTATCCCAGGCGGGACCCGGCAACAGGAGGTCGGCGAAACCGATGTGTTCGTGAGCCGATCCCCGGTGCTCCAGCGGTGAGTCGTCGAGTGCGACCAGCGTCCGCAGGCTCGCGAGAGCCGGGAGGTGGGGCGCGGCCGCCCGCAGCCCACTTGCGTCGGCGACCAGGACGACGGGGTCCGCGTCGGCGATCTGGTGCGCGAGGAACTGTCCTTTAAGAAAGGAGTTCAGCGGTACCTGGACCGCGCCGAGTCTCGCCACTCCGAAGTAGAGGTCGAGGACCTCGATTCGGTTCGGCGCGAGGATCGCGACCCGGTCTCCCGGCTGCACACCTCTGGCCGCAAGACCGCGGGCGATGCCGTCGGCGCGCCGGTCCATCTCGCCGAACGTGCGCGATGCGGTACCGCAGGTGAGGAACGTCTGCTCCGGTCGGAGCGCAGCCTGTCTCCTCAGCTGCTCTCCGACCGTCGACGCGTCACTCATGAGGTTCCTCCTGTCGGGACGTCGTCCGGTGCACGGTCACCGGGAGGGCCGTCATGATCGGTTGACCGGCGAGAGGATCGACGTCGCGGGTCGACGAGCAGAGCCGGGAGACGTTGTGCTCGAGCCAGCCGTTGGCCACCGAGACGACGCCGGGTGCGACGTCGGTGCTCAGCTGCACACCGGCGGTGACAGATCCGTCTGATCCCACCACGTTGACCAGGTCGCCCTCGACCACGCCCAGGTCCGCGGCGTCGCCCGGGTTGAGCGCGACAGTGGGTCGATCACGGCTCCGGTCCGGAGCAACGAGGCTCTCCGAGCAGCTGCGCGAGAGCTGGCGGCCGCAGACGAAGGTGAATCTGCCGGTCCCGGGCAGGTCCGTCTGCAGCTCCACCAACCGGTCGAGCATGACCGTTGGCAGAATGTTCCACCGCCCACCGGGGACGACGCGCTCGCGCATGTAGCCCGAGATGTGGGGTATGCGGAGCCCGTACGGGCCCGCCGCGATCGGATCGCCGAGATCGGTCCGGCCGCCCGCCAGTAAGGCCCGGACCCGGTCGAGGTCGTCGCCGTCGTCGGGATCGGCGCCGTCGAGGATGTCGACGCCGAGCCTCCTGCCGAGCTGCGCCGCGACCCACCACAGTGGACGTCGCTCGGCGCCCGGGTCGACGACGGCAGGCGCCACGCGTACGTAGTCGTCGGTCCAGGTGAGGAGGTCGGTCCGTTCCATCTGACCCGCGACCGGCAACACGTGGGTCGCGATCGCGGTCGTCGCCGACTCCGCGACGTCGACGGCGACGAGGACGTCCAGCTCGCGCAGGAACCTCTCGGTCTCCGGCGGGTCGGGGAAGGAGCTCATCGGGTTCCCGCCATTCACGAACAGCGCGCGCAGGTTTCCCGCGCGGATCTCGTCCCCCATCGCCACGACCGGGACCTCGCCGGCGAGACGCTGCAGGTCGGGACGCGACCGGGGCGCGGGCAGGCCTTCCTGAGGACGTGGCAGGCGCTCCTGGAGGAGATCCAGGGCCTGGAACCAGTCGCGGCCGAACCACATCCCGCCGGGCTGGTCGAGGGAGTCGGTCACGAGAAGGAGTACCCAGCGCAGCCACTCCGTCAGTACTGCGTGGCGCTGGAACAGCACGCCGGTCGAGCTGACCACCGCGATCCGACCGGCCCGGACGACCTGGTCCAGCAACGTCCGCAGCTGTGCCACCGGCACACCGGTCTGGGTACCTGTGGCGCCGAGCGTGTAGCGGTCGATGCCTGAGAGCAGGTGTTCGCGCTGAGCGGGAGTGGTGCACTCGAGGAAGGAACTGCTGACCGTTCCCGACCGCAGCAGCTCCCCCACCAACCACGCGAGCAGGACGTGGTCGGTCCCGGGCCGGATCTGCAGGTGATGGTCCGCGATGGCGGCAGTCCTGGTGGCCCGCGGATCGACGATCCACAGGGACCCACCGCGAGCCCGGAACATGCGGATGCGCCGCACCGGGTCCGGCATCTGCGTGACGTAGCCATGGGACACGGCGGGGTTGCCTCCCAGCCAGATCGCCAGGGTCGAGTCGGGGTCGTCGGGGAGCCAGCGGGGCAGCGCCGCCGCCGTCCCGGCGACGATCTGGGCCACCCGCAGCATCGGTGCGATGTCGATCGTCGACACCGAGTAGCGCTGGTCGCTGCCCAGCGCCGTCAGGAGCGCGGACAGCGCTGCGATGCCGGACTTGTCGGCGTGCCCGCCGTGCCCGCGGAACGTCCCGATGCAACCGGCGCCGTGCGTGGCGATCAGGCCGGCCAGCTTGCCGGCGAGATCGTCGAGTGCCTCTGACCAGGTCACGCGCTTACCCCTGACCATGGGATGGTCGAGCCGGTCGGGTCTGGCGTGCGACCAGGGCAACGCGCGACCCTTCGGGCAGAGGTAGCCCTGCGACAACGGGTGGTCACGGTCGCCGCGGACGTCGACCAGCCGGCCGTCAACGACCTCGGCGACGATCCCGCATCCGGCGCTGCAGCAGCGGCAGGTGCTGAGCAGCTTCATCCCGACACCCCGATCACTTCCGTGCGGTCGAGACAGCCATCTCGGCAGGCTCGTCGGTGGCGTCGGCTGTCCCGGCCTGTGGAGCGGCCACCGTCGGCCGACCGGTGATCTTCGACCTGGCCCAGCCGATCGCGTCACGAGCGGCGACCGTCGCCCCATCGGGGTGGCCCATGACGGTAGCGACGAGCAGGATGCCCGAGATGAGCTCGACGTACTGCGGATAGTCCGGGAAGCGCTCGGTGAGGAACAGGTAGAGGATCCCGCCGTTCGCGGCGATCCCGGCCAGGACGGCCCCGCTGACCACGGCGACCCCGCCGATGTAGACGAGGGTGATGATCGCGATCGAGCCGAAGACGTCGAAACGGTCGTAGGAGACGGCGCCGATCTGGTAGGCCAACAGCGCACCGGCCATCGCCGCGATCGCCGCGGACAGCGCGAAGGCCTGCAGCTTGGTGGCGGCCACGTCGATCCCGGCGACCGCCGCAGCTCGTTCGTTGCTGCGGACGGCCAACATCCGCAGGCCTGCTGGGCTGCGGCGCAGGTTGCGGACCAGCACCACCAACAGCGTCGCCACGATCAGGCAGAAGACCGCGTACCGAGCCGGATAGAGCGTCGCGTCCAGCGAGAATCCGAACAGCGACGGGGCCGGCACCAGGTCACCGGAGACGCCTCCCGTCAGATCGATGTTGTTGAACAGCACCGCCGTCATCGCGACCGCGGCGCCGACGGTGACCACCGCCAGGTTGAGCCCGCGGACCCGTAGGGCGGGCAGTCCCAACAGCGCACCGATGGGAATCATGCACAGGCCGGCGAGCACGATGGGCAGCGGGAACGGCAGCCCCCAGCCCTGCGCGATCTTCGACGTCAGCATGCCGCCGAGGCCGGCGAAGGTCATCGGCATCAGCGAGGTCTGCCCCACGTAGCCGGTCACGACGACGATCGAGAGCGCTGCGGCCATCGCGATGAACGAGGTGGTCAGGGCGGAGTTCGCGAGATCGTCGAAGAGCACGATCCCGACGACGGCACAGATCAGCAGGACGATCCCGGTCCGGTCGCCGAGCGCCATCCGCGGGGCGAGGGGCTGGCGGATCAGCGAGAGGGTGCCTCGCGCCGGGATCGACCGCCCGGTCAGGACCATCGCCACGATGACGACGACGAACGGCAGCGCATCCGCGGCCCCGGGCAGGGTCCAGTAGTTGCCGACCACCGACTGCGCCGAGCCGATCGCGATCGCGGCCACGGCGGTGATCGCGAACGAGGTGAAGGAACCCAGCAGCGCTGCGGCCAGACCCGGGAGGATCATCAGCGTCAGAGTGGTGATGCTGAGCCCGACGATGGGGCTGATCAGCACCCCCGCGAGGGCACCGAGTGCACACCCGATCGCCCAGTTGGCCATGGCGATCAGTCCTGGCGAGTAGCCCAGCAGCGACGCGCCGCGCTCGCTCTCCGCCGCAGCCCGGGTGGCGATGCCGAAGATGCTGAAGCGGTACCAGGCCCACAGTCCGAACGCGACGAGGACGACGATGCCGAGGAGCCAGAGCCGGTCGCCACCGAAGGCGATCTCGCCGACCCTGACGACGTCGGTCGGCAGGAGCGACGGGGCGGTCCTGATCTCGGTCCCGTAGCGGATCAGGGCGACCCCCTGCAGCAGCGAGAGCAGCCCCAGGGTCGCGACTACCTTGGCGAGCACCGGTGCTCGGCGCAGCGCCCGCATCACGATCAGATGCCACAGGACGCCCAACAGCGCGGCCCCGACCAGGACGACGGCAAGCGCCACCCCGGTCGAGACGCCGCTCTCGACCATGTCGGCGAACCCGAAGGCGGCCACCATGCCGATCGCACCCTGCGCGAAGTTGACGGTTCCGGATCCGCGCTGCACCAGGACGATGCCCAGCGCGAGGATGGCGTAGGCCGCCCCCGAGCCGAAGCCGAGCACGGCGAACACGAGCACGGTCTCCATCAGACTCTCCTGTCCGGCCGGGGCGGCGCTGCCACAGCGCCCGCCTCGATGCCCAGGTAGCTCGCTTCCAGCAGCTCGCGCCGCTCGGCCAGCTCGGTCGCCGGGCCCTCCTGGACGAGGTCGCCGTGATTGAGCACGTACGCCCGGTCGACCGACCGCAACGCGATGTCGATGTGCTGCTCGACGATCAGCACCGCGGTGCCCAGCTCCGTCGCGATCCGGCGCAGGACCGGCATCAGCGACTTCACGACCACAGGGGCCAACCCCAGGCTCATCTCGTCGACCATGAGAACCTTCGGTCGCGTCGCGATCGCCCTGCCCAGGGCCAGCATCTGCTGCTCGCCGCCCGAGAGCAGGCCCGCCCGCAGCGACATCCGATCGCCCAGGGCCGGGAAGTACTCCAGCACCAGCTCGGTCGGATCCTGGCCCCGCTGGCCTCTCGCGAGCCGGAGGTTCTCCCGGGTCGTCAGGCCGTAGAAGATCGAACGGTCGTCGGGAACGAGGCTCAGGCCCCGACGGGCCACCCGGTGCGGCCGGCCCGCCGGAACCGGCTCGCCGCAGAACAGCGCCGCACCGTCGATCGGAGCCAGTACCCCGGCGAGGGTGAGCAGCGTGGTCGTCTTGCCGGCGCCGTTCGGCCCCAGGATCGCGACCAACTCCCCCGCGTCGACGTGGATGTCGAGCTTCCGCACGACCGGGACGCCCGCATACCCCGCGGTGAGCCCCACACACTCGATCATCGCGGTGGACATCAGCCGGCGCTCCGCGACGGTGCAGCCGGCTCGCCGTCGTCGGCTCCGAGGTAGGCGCGGATCACGCGGTCGCTCGTCCGGATCTCCTCCGGCGTCCCGCTCGCGATCAGCTTCCCGAAGTCGAGGACCTGGATCCGGTCGCAGACCCGCAGCACCAGCGCCATGTCGTGGTCGATCATGACGATGGTGACGCCCTGCTCGACCAGTGCGCGCATGCGCAGCCCGAACTCCAGGCCCTCCCCGCTGTCCAGACCGGCTGCGGGCTCGTCGAGCAGGAGCAGCCGCGGACTCTGCGCCAGTGCCCGCGCCACCGTGACCAGCTTGCGGCGGCCCAGCGGCAGGTCCGGTGGCAGCAGGTCCGCGACGGCACCGAGGTCGAGCAGCATGATGGCCCGATCCACGGCCTCCGCCGCGGACGCGCTGGGACGCGGGCGGACGAGGTCGCGCGCCAGCGACCACCAGTGCTGCCGCTCCGCGGCGACGAGCAGGTTCTCCCGGACCGTCAGGTCCTCGAACAGCTCCAGGCTCTGGAAGGTGCGGCTGACGCCCGCTCGTACACGCTGGTGGGAGCGGTACTTGTTGAGGTCGCGCCCGTCGAGCACGATCCGCCCGGTGGACGGGACGAGCCCGGTCACTGCGTCCATGAAGGTCGTCTTGCCCGCACCGTTCGGACCGATGAGACCCACGAACCGGCCTTCCTCCACGTCGAAGGAGACCTCGTCGACGGCCTTCAACCCGCCGAAGCGGACCGACAACCGATCGATGTGCAACAACGTGCCCACTGCTCAGCTCCCAATTCTCGGGTGATGCCGCCGCCGGGTCGGCAGCGGCATCAGTGCGCGGGAAGGTCGAGTCGTTTGAGGTGGAACCGGCTCGCCGACAGCGCCTTCGACACGATCGCCGTGAGCACCGGCTCCGGGGCGAGGCACTCGGCGCAGTCCGCGGACCCCGCGCCGATCCGGACGGTCACCCCGCCGTCGGGGTCGAGGTCCCACGCCGCGGTGAAGCCGTCCCTGGCCAGCAGGGCCACGACCTCGTCCAACCGCGTACCGGGGCCGTCCTCGAAGCGCCGCCCCGCCGTCTCGACCGGAACGATCGACGGCGCACCACCGATGAGGTCGAAGATGTCGACGACCGTCGACACCCCGGCGTTGGCCGCCCCCGCGACGACGATCTGGACCGCTGTCGGCGAGGTCAGGGCGTGCAGGTTCCCGTCAGCCCCGATCTGGTCGTCGACGATCGCGTCGGAGTGGCCCCGGGGCAGGCGCCAGTGCTGCTGCCGGGAGATGCCGCCCTTGCCGACCGCGTCGAGCTGCTGCTGGGTGACCCGTGCCTCGGCGAACAGGAACTCGCCGATGCCGGCTCGGTCCCAGCCCTGCCCGGCCAGCAGCGAGGCGTGCTCCGGGCAGAGGACGAGACACGAACTGCTCGTGCGGAACATCATCGCTCCGGTGCGCGCCACCGTTCCGGCGATGTCGCGCAGCAGCTGTTCTGCATCTGTCGTGTGCCGGGCCTCGATGTGCGCCGCGGACCGCATCGTCAACACGGTGACCGCGCTCGCCGCCGACGCGAAGCCGTGCGCCTCGTGGAAGGCGGGCCACGGACTGGCTTCCTGGTTCTCCCCGATGCAGGAGGTGTACTTGGCCGGTGTTCCCTGGGTCGACTGGTCGAGCGCGTGGGGGCGCACCCCGAACACGTTGAGGATGCCCAGGCGGACGGCGCGACCGATCGTCGCGTTGGCGCGGAACCCCGGACCGAACACGTTCCCGGCCGAGTTGATCCCGATCTCGGCCCGCACGTCGCCGTTGACGATGATGAGCGGCGCCGTGCCGGTGGTGCTCTGCATGACGCCGTTGGCGTAGCCCTCGGTGGTCATCGACCGCCACGCCGCCACGACGGTCGGGAAGTACTCGGGCCGGCACCCGGCCATGGCGGCGTTCAGAGCAGCGAGCCGGACCGTGCACGACCGCCCGAGGTGGGGCATGGTCAACAGGACGTCGTCAGGGCCGCGATCGGTCGTCGCGAGGAACTCCGCCAGCAGCCGCTCGGTGCAGGGGACGACCGGCAGGCCGTCGGTCCACCCCTGCGCGTAGCAGTACTCGAGGGCGTCGCGGACCTCGTCGACGCTCGAGTGCTCCCGAACCGCGGTCATCCGTCCGCTCCGAGGATCGCGAGGATGCGCGGCAGCGCGTCGGTGACCCGGGTGCGGACCCCGGCCAGGTCGAGGCTCGCCACCGGATGACCCACCGACACGTACTCGTATCCGGGGAAGCCCCTCGTGTCGGCCATGGTGGCGGCGGACAGGCGGAAGGCGTCCGAGCAGATGCTCACCGTCGGCACCCCGACCCGTTCGAGCTCGATCCCGTCGGCCACCGTCGCTGCACTGCACGATCCGCAGTCCCCGATGGCCGTGACCGCGACCCCACCGAGCGCCACCAGATCGTGGAGCATCGCGTCCGGCAGCGTCGTACCCGCGTCGTCCTTGACGAAGACCTCCACGCCTGCGAGGCGGAACCGCTGCCCGAGTGCACCGGCGACCTCGGAGAGAAGGAGCCCACCGTTCGCCTTCCCGTTGTCGAGGAGGCAGAGCGTGAGCCCGTCGAGGGTCGTCGGTCGGGGGGCGAGCCGGGTGTCCAGGACACTCTTCTCACCCGAGGTCGGATCGAGAATCGTACGGGCCCAGTCGGTCATGTCGGCGTACCTCTCCTCGCATCGACCGGTGGACGTCAGGGCTTGTCCTCGGTCTTGCCGGTTGCGGAGTTGGTCCAGCCCTCCTGGACGTTCTCGATCTTCCCGCCGGCGTAGCGCACGTACTTCACGTAGGGATTGCCGATCGCCGGGTAGTCCTTCGGGGCCGCGGCCCGTGAGTACGAGGCGCCGGCGAACACCGGAACGGTCTGGGTGGAGTAGGCCTTCGCCATGGACTCCTTGGTGAAGTTCGCGAAACCCATCGACTCCGCGAGCTTGAAGTTCGTCATGACCACGGAGAATCCGAGGAGCGCGTTCTGAGACCGTCCCTCGATGGAGGTGTAGTCCTTCATCGCCTTGCGATAGACGGCGACGTCCGGATTGGTGACGTCGTCGGGCGAGGCGCATTCCAGCTCGTAGATGCTGCCTTCGAGCGCGGCCTGGGGTTGCACCTTCGCGTAGAAGTTGTCGACGTCGACGAGGGTGCCCGAGCCGAAGACCTTGCTCGGGTCGAGTCCCTGCGCGAACAGCCCTGCGTAGAGCGCTGCCCCCTTGACGCCGGAGAGTGAGTTGATCACGACCTCCGGCTTCGCCTGCATGATCTTGGCGATGGTCGGCGCGACGTCGGCGCTGGAGGCGGGGATGAGTGCGTTCAGGACCGAGCCGCCGGCCTGCTGGTAGATCGGCTCGAGCTGCTTGAGCGCGAGCTGCGCGGGGACACTGTCGACCGCGGTGAAGACGGCGACCTTCTCCCCCTTGTTGATCGAGTAGAGGGCCCTGGCCGGGTAGGACGCGGCGCTACCGCCCGCGAGGGGGAAGCTGTTCGCGGCCGTGTAGTCCTGGGTGGCGATGGGGAACATCTGGACGGGGATGCCGGCCTTCTCCAGTACCGGAACGCCGTTCGGCCCGAAGTTGAGCGAGTACCCGGTGACGAAGTCGACCTTCGCGGCGGCCATCTTGTTGGCGCAGGTCAGCGCGCCGGCCGTGGTCGACTCGGAGTCGCACTCCACGACCTCGACCTGCCGTCCACCGAACCCGCCGCGCTCCTTGTTGATGTAGTCGGCGGCAGCCTTGGTCGCGGTGCCCCACTGGGTGATGTAAGCGGCCTGGTAGGGCCCCGACTCCTCGAGCACGAGCCCGATCTTCACAGGGGCCCCGGAACCGCTCGCCGCTCCGGAGGGGGCACTCCCGCCCCCGCATGCCGCGAGGAGAACCACGGCTGTTCCCAGTACGAGCCCGACCGTCCACCGTCTGTGTGAGGCGTGTCCCATGAGACGTCCCTGTCCCTTCACGAAGGTCCTGCTGCGCTACCGAGGCATCGGGCGGACATCCGCCCGCCGTTGATCGCGGCCGCCCCCGATGCGGCCTCGCACGACGCCACACCAACCGGTTGTTGGGGAGCATGACAGCTGGAAGAACGGGCTGTCAACGGCTCACGTCGACCGGGCGCCCGGCCGATCGACAATGTCCGCGAGCTCCTTCTTCAGCACGTACTTCATGACCTTCCCGGACGGTGTGCGCGGCAACTCGTCGACGACGACGACGGCTTTCGGGGTCTTGAAGCCGGCCAGCCTCTCTCGACAGAACGCGATCAGAGCGTGCTCGCCGACGACGTGCCCTGGGCTGCAGACGACGACGGCGACGACCGCTTCGGTCCATCGCCTCGACGGCACGCCGATCACGGCACACGCCGCGACCGCGGGATGGCGTGTGAGCACGTTCTCCACCTCGGCCGGGTAGACGTTCTCCCCACCGGTGACGATCATGTCCTTCAGCCGGTCCGCCATGTGGACGTAGCCGCCGTCGTCGACGCGCGCGGCGTCGCCGGTCCGCAACCATTCGCCGTCGACCAGCGTCGCGGCCGTCGCCTCGGCCTGACGCCAGTAGCCTGCCATCGTCGACGGCGACCGCACCCACAGCTCGCCGACCACCCCGGCGGCGACGTCGTCGCCGGTCTCGGGATCGACGATCCTGATCGCGGCGCCGGGGACGGCCCGCCCACAGGACCGGAGCAGCTCCGGGGTGTGCTCGGCCGGGGCCAGCACCGTCACCAGCGGGCACTCGGTCAACCCGAAGCCCTGCACGAAGTCGCACCGCAGCGTCGTCAGCGCCTGGTCGAGGAGCCGAGCCGTGATCGGGCCGCCTCCGTAGTAGAGGGTCGCGAGCGACGTCACGTCCGCCGTCCCGATCCGCGGCGAGTCGAGCAGCGACTGGATGACAGCCGGAACCGCGATCATCACGGTGACGCGCCGGCGCTCGACGGCAACCAGCAATGCATCGGCCCCGGCGTCGCGCTCCAGGACCGTGAGACACCCTGCGGCGAGCCCGGCCAGCGCCCACCCGATCCCGCCGATGTGGAAGAGCGGCAGCGTGGAGAGGCTCACCGACGACGCCTCGATCCGTGCGGCCTTGCCGAGCGCACGCAGGTACGGCGGGAAAGCACTGTTGCGGCTCATGACCCCCTTGGGACGCCCCGTCGTCCCGGACGTGTAGATCTGCAGGACGACCTCGTCAGGTGCGGACCGCAGGACGGCCGGCACCTCCCGGCGCCCGTCCCGCCACTCGACGTATGCGTCGGGGCCGACCGGTGTACTCACGACCACCCGCCGCAGGTCGGGCAGCCGCTCGCGCATCCGGCCGACGACAGGTGCGTACTCGGCGTCCACCACGATCAGCTCTGCGCCCGAGTCTGCGAGCACCTCGGCGATCTCGGGGGCCGCGAGCCGCCAGTTGACCGGCACCAGCACAGCACCGACCTTGGCCGTACCGAACAGGACCTCGAAGAACGCGATCGCGGTCCGGCCCAGATACGCCACCCGGCTCCCGGGCTCGATGCCGTCTCCGGTCAGGGCGGCCGCGACGCCGTCCGACCGCACGTGGAGTTCACGGTAGGTCGACACGTCCTGTCCGCAGCGCAGAGCCGCGACGTCGGGACAGGTGCGCGCCCGCTCGATGACGAGCCCGGCCAAACCCTCGAACCACACCGTCTCACCTTCCGCCGGCACGCACAGGAGGCGCGCACAGCGGCATTCTGCCCCAACAAATGGTCGGTGGGGTATGGTCGTCGTGCGGTCGTGCCGCCGCTTCTCACCACGCCTCGCGGGGTATCCTGCGCCGCAACAGCTCGACGCTCGGCCCGTCCGGGATGACATAGGGGGGACCGTGACGTCGGTTCGCAGTGATTCCCAGCGTCGACCCGTCGCACGTGCGGACATCGAACGCGCCGCCGCCCGGGTCTTCCGCCGGGAGGGCTACCGGGGTTCGACGATGCAGCACATCGCCGACGAGGTCGGGCTGCACAAGACCAGCCTCTACCACCACATCCAGTCGAAGGATTCGTTACTGCTCGCCATTGCGGAGTTCGCCATGGGAGAGCCGTTGCAGGAACTCCGCACACTGTCCCAGGACGAGTCCCTCGACGAGGTCCAGAAGCTGGAACGTGCCGTCTACGAGCTCGTCATGATGGTGACCCAGCGGACCGATTCCGTTGCGGTGTTCACGATGTACGCCCAGGACATCGGCGATCCGGACCGCGCGCGGTTCTTCGCCCAGCAGCGCCATGAGTACGGCGAGATCTTCGAGGGTCTCGTCGCCGATTGCCTACGGGTGAGCGGCTGCGACGACGACCCGCGGAAGGTGTCCACCGCGATCCTCGGGATGTGCAACTGGATGCTGCACTGGTACCAGCCCGGGCACCGAGAGACACCGGTCGAGATGGCCGAGGCATTCTCCAGGATCGCCCTGCGAATGGTCGGGTGCGTCGACGGTTCCGACGGGCAACCGGCCACGGGGACATCTGCGGACTGATCCGCAGCCGGGCACACCGCAGCCCCGTACTTCCAGCTCGCCCACCCGTCCGCCCGCCGGCAGGTCGGTACGTCGCTGTGCGCACTTCGGTCGACCGCACCTGCCGAGACGAGGCCTTCGCCTCCTATCGGCGGTCGACGAGCGTTGTTGACGACATCGTAGTGCCGCCCTACGCTCGCCCCACCAACCAGTTGTTGGAGCCGAGCGCGCCGTCAGTCTTCCCGGCGCCCGCCCTCACTGACAGGAGCTGCTGTGGACGCCGCGATGTTCCAGACCCCGTTCATCCCACCAGGTCGATCGCCACGTCAGGTGTTCGAGTGGGCCGTCGACCAGGCGATCGTCGCTGACCAGGCCGGCCTCACCGAGTACTGGGTCGGCGAGCACGCCACGCAGGCATGGGAGTGCATCCCCAACCCGGAGCTCGTGATCTCCGCCGTGGCGTGCCAGACCGAGCGGATCAAACTGGCACCGGGCGCGCACCTGCTTCCCTACCACCACCCGGCGTCACTGGCGATGCAGGTCGCGTACCTGACGCAGATCCTCGAGGGTCGCTACATCCTCGGGATCGGCGCCGGCGCCTTCCCGGCCGATGCCGCTCTACGCGGTATGACCGACCTGTCGGCCAACCACAAGATGGTGGTCGAGTCACTGGAGATGATGCAGAAGATCTGGAAGGGCGAGCCGTTCCAGCAGACGGGCACCTACTGGAGCGCCGGTTTCCCGCAGGCCGAGGAGGGCCACCCGTTCCGAGACATGCTGCCCTACGGCGGGCACGTCGACATCGGTCTTGCCGGGCTGAGCCCGAACTCACCATCGCTGAAGTTCGCCGGAGAGCGGGGCTACATCCCCCTGTCGATCTTCAGCGGAGACGAGTTCCTGAAGAACCACTGGGAGACCTATTCCACCGCGGCGGCCGCCAACGGGCACACGGTCGACCGGTCCATCCACCACGTCGTGCGCGACGTGTTCGTCGGTGAGACCGACGCGGAGGCCAAGCGCTGGGCCATCGAGGGCGGCCTGGGCAAGTCGTGGAGCGAGTACCTGCTCCCCCAGTACAAGCACTTCGGGATCATCGACGGGCTGATCAAACACCCGGGGATGAGCTACGACGCGATCGATCTCGAGTACCTGGCCGAGCACGTCTGGCTCGTGGGATCGCCGGAGACGGTCGTCGCCAAGTTCGAGGAGGCGATGGAGAGCTCCGGCGGTTTCGGGACGATCATGGCCTACAACCACGACTACATCGACAACCCCGAGCCGTGGAACCAGTCGATCGAGCTACTGGCGCGAGAGGTTGCGCCCAAGGTCCACCTGCCCGTCTGACGTCGACGCCCTGGAGAGGAAGATCGATGAAGATCTCGTGTGCCTTCGGCCCGTCGTCCCAGACCCCCGACCACATCGCACTTGCCGAGGAGCTGGGCTACGACCGCGCGTGGGTCTACGACTCCCCCGCGGTCTACCTGGACGCGTGGGCGACCCTGGCCGTCGCGGCCGGTCGTACCGAACGGATCGGCCTGGGCACCGCCGTCGTGACCCCGTCACTACGGCATCCGATGGTGACCGCGGCGGCCGTGTCGACCATCGAGGGCCTGGCGCCCGGCCGGGTGGCACTGGGCATCGGAGCCGGCGCCAGCGCACGGTGGCTACTGGGCCGCTCGGCGATGCGGTGGGCCGACGTCGAGGCCTACGTCGTAGCCGTCAGGGGTCTGCTGCGCGGCGAACAGGTGCAGTGGGACGGTACGACGCTCAAGATGGTGCACCCCGCCGGTTGGGGGCCGAGCCGCCCGATCGACGTCCCGATCATGGTCGGGGCCGAGGGCCCGAAGGGCATGGCGGTCGCGCGGCAGCATGGCGACGGCGTCTCGACCTTCGTCCAGACGGCGCCGACGGAGTTCGACTGGATCATGCGTCTGGTCTTCGGGACGGTGCTCGACGAGGGCGAGGCACCCGACTCGGACCGGGTCGTCGACGCGGCCGGCGCGATCGCGGGCCTCGGCTACCACGCCACCTACGAGTGGCAGGGACCCGACGCCGTGCTCGGCCTCCCCAACGGCGCCGAATGGCTCGAGGCCGTGCGAGCGGTGCCCGAGCCGGAACGGCACCTCACCATCCACAACGGACACGGGGTGGTCATGCACGACATCGACCGCCGGTACGTCCCGCGCGACCTGGTGGCGGCGTCGACCTGGGTCGTGCGGCCCGGTGAGCTGCGGGCACGCGTCGAGCAGCTGGTCGCCGATGGCGTCACCGAGGTGACCTACCAGCCCGGTGGGGGCGACGTACCGCGCGAGCTGCGGACGTTCGCCGAGGCGACGATGGCCGTGCGGGTCTGACGGCGCGTCAGTCGACGATGCCCCCGGGGATTCCCCGGGGGCATCGTCGTGCGCAGGCCTCAGCTCAGCGGGCCTCCGACACGACCCCTTCGGCCACGGCGAAGGCCGCGGACAGCAGGTCGCGTTCCTGTTCAGCGCTGTGCGGCACGGCGTAGCCGTCCTCGGCGCAGATGGTCGCCCACTGGTCGCGGACGTCCTCGAGCGTCAGGTCGGGCGTGTAGAACCCACGCGTCTCGGCGATGAACACCTTGGCGACCCGACCTGCAGCGACCGAGAAGACGTCACCGTTGACCGGGCAGTCCTCGTGGGCGAGGAAGGCGACCGCGGGCGAGACGAGCTCGGGACGCAGGCGGCGCTCCCACTCCTCGTCCAGGATGCCGGCCGACATCGCCGTGGCCGCGATCGGCGCCACGACGTTCGCCCTGATCCCGTAGCGCTCGCCCTCGAGGGCGAGCACCCTGGTCAACCCGACCAGCGCCATCTTGGCCGCGCCGTAGCCGGTCTGGCCGAAGTTGCCGAAAAGGCCGGCGGCCGACGAGGTCGACACGATGCGCCCGTATCCGTTCTCGCGCATGACCCGGAACGCGGGGCCCGTCACGTGGAACGCTCCGCGCAGGTGTACGTCGAGGACCGGCTCGAGCAGGTCGGGTGTCAGCTTGGCGAAGGTCTTGTCCCGCACGATGCCGGCGTTGTTGACGACGATGTCGACGCGGCCGAACTGCTGGAGCGCTGTCGCGACGATCGCCGCACCACCGTCGGGTGTGGCGACCGAGTGGCCGTCGGCAAACGCGGCACCACCTACGGCGACGATCTCCGCGACGACGGATGCAGCGGATCCGTCGCCGTCGCCGGCCGCGATGTCGTTGACCACGACAGCCGCACCGCGCTCGGCGAGCAGCAGGGCGTGCGCGCGGCCCAGGCCCGAGCCCGCGCCGGTCACGATCGCGACGCGTCCATCGAAACGCATGGTCATCCTCGACTCATCTCCTGCTCCTCGGACGCCGCCACGACCACGCCGAGCAGCAAATCCTCCACCTTGGACGGCGCGTAGCCCAGCTCGGCCAGGATCTCGCGGGTGTGCTCCCCCAGCTTCGGGGCCGGCCGGGTGATCGGCCCCGACCGGTCGTCGAACAGCACCGGCTGCCGGACCACACGCAGGCCGGGCGCACCCGTGACCGGCGCGATGACGCCGCGGGCGACCACCTGGGGGTCCTTCGCGACGCCGGCGTCGTCGTTCACCAGTCCGAATCCCACTCCCCGCCCAGCCAGCGCCGCCTCCAGGTCACGGGGATCCGCCCCCCGTAGCGTCTCGGCCAACCACGCACTCAACTCCTCGCGGCGCGCCTCTCTCGCCGAGACCTCGATGGTCGCCATGTCCGGACGGCCGAGCACGGTGCACAACGCATGCCACTGATGGTCCTCGCCGGCGATGCTGAGGGTGAACAGCTCGCCGCCTGTACCGACCGCGAACACCCCGTAGCCTGGATCCTCCGGCGGGTAAGGAGCGGGCGCCAGCCCGTTGAGCGCCGACACGATGGCGGTGCTCCGCCACGACACCAGCGAGTCGAGCATCGAGACGTCCACCCTGCTGGCCCGACCGCCCCGCTCCCGTCCGAGCAGGGCGCTGACGATGCCCAACGCGGCGAACATGGCCGATGCGATGTCGGCCAGCGGCAGCGGCGCCGGTGCCGGCCGGTCGCCCGGCTGCACATATCCGGCGAGCCCCTGCACCGAGAGGTCGTGGCCGCCGCGCGCGCCGAGCGGCCCGGTCTGACCGAAGCTGGAGACCGAGGCACACACCAGGTCGGGGAAGCGTCGCTGCAGCTCGACGGGGTCGAGGCCGAGACGGGCCATGACGCCCGGACGGAAGCCCTCGATCAGCACGTCGGCACCCGCGACCAGGTCGAGGAAGACCGCTCGCCCCGCGTCCTGCTTCAGGTCCACTGCGATCGAGCGCTTGTTCCGGTTGAGCGCCTCGAAGTGCCCGGAGAACCGACGGGTCGGGTCGCCACCCCGGGGGCGTTCGACGAGCACCACGTCCGCGCCCATGTCGGCGAGCAGCATCGTCGCGAACGGACCCGGGTACTGCTCAGCCAGGCTGACCACCCGCATCCCCGCGAGCGGGATGCTGGGATCACCCGCGGTCGGATCTGATGCCCGTTGCGCCGAGCTACTCATGCCCGGGCTCGAACCAGAAGTCGGTCACCCGACCCTCCGGCTCCGCCGCGAACACCGCGTGCACGGGCGCCTCGATCGCGATCGCCGCGGGCGGAGCAGTGCCGTCGCCGAGGTCGACACCCCGGACGTAGTTGGCGATCGCCGAGGTGGCGCCCTCGAGTCTGACGTAGACGACCGCGTACGGCACCGGTGGGCTGCCCGCGAACGGGGCGGTGACGACAGTCATCGCCTCCACCACGCCGTTGCGCCCCACCTGCTCGAGCGTCTCGATCGGGATGAAGCAGTACTCGCAGAACGACTTGGGCGGCACCGCGACTCGATCACACGTCGAGCACCGGCAGCCAATGATCCTGCCCTCGCGGAGACCGTCGAAGAACGCTGTCGCAAAGGTACCGACCGTGTAGTTGTAGGGGATCTTCCACTCCCCCGGGATCCGTACCGGACTGGTCATGCTCGGGCTCCCTGCTCGTCGTGGGTCATGACTGTTCAGAGGCCAGCACGGCCGCCGTGTAGAACTGGTCGATCCCGCCACAGGCCGTCGCGAGCGCCAGGCGGGCCCCGTCGACCTGGTGGTCGCCGGCGCGGCCCATCACCTGCAGGGCCGCCTCGCCGAACCGGACGAGCCCCGTCGCGCCGATCGGGTTGGCCGTCATGCAGCCGCCGGAGGGGCAGACCGGGATGTCACCGTCCATCGCGGTCGCCCCGGTCTCGACGAGCTCGAACCCCTTGCCGGTCTCCGCGAGACCCATCGACTCGTAGTAGGCGACCTCCAGGTTGGCGAAGGGCGCGTACACCTCGACGACGTCGAGCTCGCGGCGGGGATCGGTGATCCCCGCAGCCGCGTAGGCGCGGTCGCAGGCCCACTTCTGCGCCCTCGGGATGGCGAAGTCGGACTCGGCGTCCTTGATCCGGTCGCCGATGCGGTAGACGTCTGCAGCACAGCTGTTGCCCCGGACCCACGCCGCGTTGCTGTGCCGCCGCGCGCCGGCGGCCGAGGTCATGACGACCGCGGCGGCGCCGTCGGACCGGGGGCAGCAGTGCAGCAGCCGCAGCGGCCACGCCAGCTGCCGCGAGGACTTCACGTCCTCCGCGGTGATGTCCTTCTTGAGATGGGAGTACGGGTTGCGCAGCGCGTTGCCGAAGTTCTTCACCGACACCCACGCCATGTGGTCCTCGGTGAGCCCGAAGTACTGCATCTGGCGCGACGCGACCAGGGCGATCCCCGTGATCACGTTCAGCTGGACGTCCTGCTCGTAGATCGGATCGAAGATCGTGGTGAACACGGCCTGCGCGTCGGCCGTCTCCGATGTCCGCTGCAGGCCCACGACCAGCACCGTGTCGTACATCCCGGATCGGATCAGCTGGGAGGCGGCAAGCGGCCCGGACCCGCCCGTCGCACCGCCGGTGTGCACCCGGATCAACGGCTTGCCCTGCGCGCCCACCGCATCGATGCACCAGCGATCCGGCTCGTAGACGCCCTCGAACACCTCGGGCGCCGAGGCGAAGACGACCGCGTCCACGTCGGTCAGGTCGGTGCCGGAGTCGGCCAGGGCCCGGCTCACCGCCTCGAAGACCAGTTCGGTCGCGCCGACGTCGCTACGAGTGGTGGTGAATCGGGTCTGCCCGAAACCGAGCACGGCGACGGCGGCGGCGTTCATCGGGTCTCCAGTACGACGGCGTGGGCGTTCTCCATACCGATCCCGCCGGCCGAGACGACGAGCCGCAGGCCGGGCTCGGACTCGTCGAGCGCGGCGTCGACACCGAGCAGGCCCGTCGCGTAGCCGGTGTCGGCCCACCGCCGCGGAGCCCGCACGAGCCGTTCGAGCGTGACCCCGAACGCGGCGCACAGCTCGTCGTCGTCAATCGTGTGCATGCCGGCGACGACGACGGCGGCCAGCGCCGACGACTCGGTCCCGGCCACCCGGCACGCCGCTGCGGCCGCGGCGCGGGCAGGTGCCATGACCGGCTCCCCCGGGCGTAGGTACGGCCCCGTCGAGGCACCCGTACCCACGACGCACACCCGGGCCGATCCGGTCCGGGCCGGCGACACCAGCACGATCGCGGCCGCGGCGTCGTGGGGCTCGATGCGTGACGGTTCGGTCAGGGTGACGGTGCCGGTCTCCTGGGAACGGCGCAGCGCCAGCACCGCGTCGGGGTGGTAGCCCAAGCCCCGGTGCATGGCCGGCTCCATCGCGAGCGCCGGGATGGCGGCCGGGTCCACGACGTCGCTGAACTTGTTCCAGGCGCAGACGATCAGAACGTCGGCCTCGCCGGCACCGATCTCCGCGGCGCCGAGCCAGACGGCCGCGAGGCCGTCGTTGCAGACCCGCATCTCGGTGCGCCCGAACGAGCCCGTGCTGCCGGTCAGCGTCATCGTGGAGATCGCGCGGCCGTCGTTGAGGTCGGACGAGGCCATGCACACGCCCGACACGTCACCGATCCCCAGCCCGGCGTCGGCGAGCGCGCCCGACGTGACGCTGTAGATCAGCTCGTCGAGCGAGCCGTGGATCTCGGGTTCGGGTCGTAGCACCGCCCGACCCGCTATTCCGATACGCAACTGATCTCCCGTGATCTGTCGTCGGGCAGCTGATGGGCCATGAAGATCACCACACCAACCGGTTGTTGGGGAACAATGACATCGGATCTGGACACCTGTCAACGTGTCCGGGAAACGTCGCTCCATGTCGCGGTGGCGGTCCCGGCGAAGACCGTGCGGCCGTCGCCGGTGCGAGTGGTGAAGGCGAGCTCGACGACAGTGACGCCGTCACCGAGCACCGTCGTGTCCCCGACCTCCACCCGTACCGTCAGACTGTTGCCGGGCAGTACCGGCGCGTGGAAGCGGCCTCCGAACGTACGGAGCCGCCCGTCGCCGACCAGGTCCGTCAGCACCCGGCCGGTGATCCCCATCGTCAACATCCCGTGGGCGACGACCGTCGGGTAGCCGGCGACCACCGTCGCGTACACCTCGTCGGTGTGGAGCGGGTTGTAGTCGCCCGAGGCGCCGGCGTACTGCACCATCAGCGACCTCGGGAGGTCCTCGATCGCCGTGGTCTCGACGACCGTGCCCGGCTCGAGCGACGGCGCGGTCCCAGAACGTCGGCAGGGCTCAACCGCCATCGTCGCGCTCCTCGACCGGCGGCATTGCCACTTCCACCGTGCGACACGTCACCACGAGCGCACCGGACCCGTCCCGGAACTCGGTGACGAACTCGGCGAAGCGCAACAGCCCGTTGCGGCCCTGCTTCTCCCACCGCGCACCGTCGCGGACGATCATCGTGAGGACGTCACCGGGACGGACGTGGCGGTGGTACTCGTAGTGCTGCTCGGCGTGCAGCACGGTCGTCACGCCCGGCTCCGCCGGTCGTCCGGAGGGCTCGGAGCCCGACCCGACCCACGGCTGCCCGACGGCCGGCCGCCACGCGTAGTCAGGGACGTACTGCTGCCACACCTGGGTGAACGTCGGCGGGGCGATGATGCCGCCGACCTCCGTGCCCTGCGCGTACGCCGGATCGCGATAGACCGGGTTGTCGTCGTAGACCGCCCGCGCGAACAGCATGACGTGACCGGGTTCGACCGGGAAGGTCACCGGATCCACGAGCAGTCCTGTCCGAGCATGGCGGCAGCGACGCGCGCCCGGTGGACGTCAGGTGCGCCGAACAGCTCCCTGCTGGCGACGGCGCGGCGGAAGTACCGGTGGGCCGGGTGCTCCCACGTGTAGCCGATCCCGCCGAGCACCTGGATGAGGCCGCCGGCGGCCTGCGTGAACGCGTCCGACGCCGCCGCCTTCGTGATGCCGGCTACCCGGGCGGCGTCGGCATCGAGCTCTTGCACCGACCACGCGGCGTGCAGCGCCGCCCACTTGGCCGCTTCAACGGCCAGCAGCATGTCCGCGCACCGGTGCTTCACGGCCTGGAACGACCCGATCGGCCGGCCGAACTGCTCCCGCCGCGTCGCGTGCTCGACCGCCATCTCCAGGCAGCGTTCCGCAGCGCCGACCTGTTCGGCGGCGAGGACCACCGCACCGACGGCCAGCAGCCTGTCGAGCAGCGCCGCCGCCCCACCGGGCGGGCTCAACGGCCGCAACGCGACGCCGGCCAGCCGCACCGTGGGGAGCGGGCGCGTCGGGTCGAGGGACGGCCGGTCCTCGACCTCCACTCCGACACTCGCGGGAACACGCCGGTCCACCACGAACCACCCGGGGCCATCCGGTGTCTCCGCGAGCACGACGAATACATCTGCGACGTCGCCGTCCAGCACGTGGTCGGCCTGCCCCGATCCGACCCAGCCCGCGTCGCTGCGGTCTGCGCGCATGGTCGACGCCCCGGCCAGGACCGGCCCGATCACCGTGCCCAGCGCCTCGCCCGCCACGATCTGCCGGACCAGCTCGGCCGTGTCCGGCCCGGCGGCAGCATCGGTGCCGTGGCACAGCGCCTCGAGGGCGAGCACCGCGGAGAGGAACGGCCCGCCGTACAGGACCCGGCCCATCTCCCCCATGACCACGGCCACCTCGACGAGGCCGGCGCCCGAGCCGCCGAGGGACTCCGGCACGGCCAGGCCCACGAGGTCGAGGTCACGGGCGAGGCGTTGCCACGACACCGGATCACGTGGGTCCGGTTCCGACGCAGGGTCGGACGCGCCGAGGAACGATCTCAGCACGGAACGCAGCTGCTCCTGGTCGGTGTTCAGTCCGAGCAGCACCCGGTCACCTCGGTTCCTTGGGCAGGCCGAGCAGCCGCTCGCCGATGATCGTCCGCTGGATCTCGCTGGAACCGGCGTAGATCGTCGCCGCGCGGGCGCGCAGGAAGTAGTCGACCCACGCTCCGGTGGAGTTGGGCGTGCCGGCCTCGGCGGCGGGGAAGGCGACGCCCTGGAGCCCCGGACCCTCCGGGGTGAGGGCGTCGAGACCGAGGATGTCGACCGCCAGCTCCGTCGTCTGTTGCAGCCACTCGCTCCAGTACAGCTTGTGCAGCGACGACTCGGCGCCGATGTCGTCGCCCGCCAGCCACCGGCTCACCGCGCGCAGGCCCATGCACCGCATCTGCTCGACACCTTCGGCGCACCGGGCGAGCCGGAGGCGGATCGCCGGATCGTCCGAGCGGCCGCAGCGCACGGCGAGCTCGACGAGCCGCTCGAGATCGTTGCGGAACTTCATCGGCAGCGTCGCCGCGGCTTCCCCGCGCTCGAACCCCAGCAGGGTCATCGCCACCGTCCACCCGCCGCCCACGTCGCCGACGACGTCGCCGATCGGGCACCGGGCGCCGGCGAAGAAGACCTCGTTGAACTCGGCCTCCCCGGTGAGGGTGCGCAACGGGCGCACCGCAACACCGTCCTGGTCGAGGGGGCACAGGAGCAGGCTCAGGCCACGGTTGCGTTGCGAGCCCGGATCCGTCCGGCAGAGCACGAAGATGTGCGTCGCGAGATGGCCGTACGACGTCCACGTCTTCTGCCCGTCGATGATCCAGGAGTCACCGTCCCGCACCGCGCGGGTCCTGATGCCGGCGAGATCGGATCCGGCGTCCGGCTCGGAGAAGCCCTGGCACCAGATGTCGTCCTGGCGCAGCACCCGCGGCAGGTAGTGCTGCCGCTGCTCCTCCGTGCCCCACCGCAGCAGCGTCGAGCCGAGCATCTGGATGCCGAAGTTGTCGTTGAGGCCACCCTGCGGCACGCCGAACGCGGTGAACTCCTCGGCGAGGATCAGCTGCTCGACGGGGCTCAGACCGGCACCGCCGTACTCGCGGGGCCAGCCGACGGCCAGCAGCCCGTTGTCGTTGAGCCGGCGCCGCCAGTCGGCCAGGAAGGTGCCCTGCTCCTCCGCGGGCAGCGCACCCATCCCCGCCCAGCCGTCCGGCACGTTCTTCCGGAGGAAGTCGCAGACGACGCCACGGAACGCTGCACTTCCGTCCGGATACGTCAGGTCCATCGGAGACCGCTTCCCTCAGACCCGCTCGATGATCGTCGCATTGGCCTGGCCGCCGCCTTCGCACATCGTCTGCAGGCCGAGGCGTCCGCCGGTGCGTTCGAGCTCGTGCAGCAACGACGTCATGATGCGCGCCCCGCTGGCCCCGATCGGATGCCCCAACGCGATCGCACCGCCATTGACGTTCAGCCGGGCCGGATCCGCGCCGATCTCACGCTGCCAGGCCAGGACGACCGAGGCGAAGGCCTCGTTGACCTCGACGAGGTCGATGTCGTCGATCGTCAGACCGCTGCGCCGGAGCACGTCCCGCGTCGCCGGGATGGGTGCGGTGAGCATGAATATCGGGTCGTCGCCGCGCACGGACATCGCCCGGACCCTGGCCCGCGGGGTGAGACCGTGCTCGGCGAGTGCCCGCTCCGAGCACACCAACAGCGCGGCGGCACCGTCGCAGATCTGGCTCGCCATCGCCGCGGTTGTCAGTCCGCCCTCACGCAGCGGCTTCAGGCCTGCCATGCGCTCGAGTGTCGTGTTCCGCCGGAAGCACTCGTCCTGGGCGAGGCCGGCGTAGGGGGCGATCTCGCGCTCGAAGCGGCCCTCGTCCACCGCGGTCGCCGCCCGCACGTGGCTGGACAGCGCGTACTGCTCCATCTCCGCCCGCCCGATGTCCCACTTCTCCGCGATCATGTCGGCGGACCGGAACTGGTTCAGCTCCTCCTTGCCGTAGCGCGCCTGCCAGGTCCGGCTGGTCGAGAACGGGTCGGGGTGCACCAGGTCCGCGCCGACCGACCACGCCATGTTGATCGGGATGACGCTCATCATCTGCACGCCACCGGCGACGACGACGTCCTGGGTGCCGCTCATGACGGCCTGAGCGGCGAAGTGCACGGCCTGCTGCGACGAGCCACACTGCCGGTCGAGGGTGACCCCGGGAACGTGCTGAGGAAGACCCGCAGCGAGCCACGAGAGCCGTGCGATGTCGCCCGCCTGCGGACCGACCATGTCGGTCGCCCCGAAGATGACGTCCTCGACGATGCCCGGATCGATGCCCGCACGTTCCACGAGCGAGGTCAGAACATGCGCCGAGACATCCACCGGATGCTCCGCGGCCAACGATCCGCCACGCTTCCCGATCGGCGTGCGAACGGCGTCGACGATGAACGCGTCGGGCATGCTCCAACCTCTCACCTGTGACCGGAGGGAGTCTCCACGCCGGACTTTCGAGCAAAACACACCAACCGTTTGGTGTGGACCCGACGCTACGGTCCGACCCGATGCACGTCAAGACAGCCCGGTTCACCGCCGTACCGGCTCGTTGACAAGAGGATTTGACGCAACCTAGCGTCCCCACCGATCGGTCGGTGGAGTGCGACGTGAGGGGCATCCGTGCCGGAACATGCAGTGGCCGACGAGGTCGAGCTCGTGCGGTCGATGATCCGGGATGCCACCGCACTCGGCGGCATCGACGGCGTCCAGACCGCGCTCGCCGGGGGCCGCGTGCGCGCGATCCTCGTCGAGTTGCTGATGGAGATCGCACCGCACGAGATCCAGGGTCCGTGGCAGGACGTGACCTGATGTCCGGCGACGCCCACGCGACCCGGCACGTGCTGAACCCCGCGATCGAAGACATGACGCGTCCCGAGCTGCTCGAGGTGCAGCTGAGCCGGATCATCGCGCAGGTGCGACGCTGCGCCGTCGACGTCGCCTTCTACCGGGAGCGCTGGCCCGCCGAGGCCGCTCGGATAGAGACCCTCGACGACTTCCGGCGGGTCATCCCCTTCACGGCGAAGGCCGACTTCGTCCACGGCCTTCCGGAGCACACGGGGCGGCTCGCGGACGGCACCTCGGTCTTCCAGCACCACCTCACGAGCGGCACCACCGGTCTCGGCCAGGAGGCCCATCCCATCTCGCTCGCCGATCACGAGGCACTGGCCGCCGGATGGCAGTACCAGGCGTACTGGGCCGGGATCAGGCCCGGCGACACGATCTGCTTCACCTGGCCGATCGGGCTGCAGACCGGCGGACTGTCCACGCCGATCGTCGCTCAGCGACTCGGACTCGTCGGTGTGCAACTCGGGCCCTACCCCAGCAAGGACAAGATCACCTACCTCCGCACCTTTCAGCCACAGGCGCTGGTCGCGTCGCCGTCCTACATCACGCACCTCACTCACCTGTTCGAGCAGGCCGGAGTGTCTCCTCGCGAGGCACTACCGACGCTGAAGGCTCTGTTCGTCGCCGGCGAGAGCTACCCAGCGTCCTGGGCGGAGGCAGCCGCGGCGAACTGGGGCTGCGTCGTGTCGGAGTGGTACGGCCTGATGCAGGGGGCGATGAACCAGGCCTTTTCCTGCGAGACCGGGGTGCTACACGCGGGCAACCGCGGGTCACTGCACGGTATGGACCACCGCATCCTCGGAGAGGTGCTGCATCCGGGCACGAACGAGCCCGTCGAACCCGGCTCGTCGGGCGAGATGGTCCTGTCGACACTGACCCGCGACGCGTTCCCGATCATTCGGTTCCGTACCGGAGATCGTGTGACCGTCCCCGCCGAGCCCTGCCCGTGCGGGCGTCCGTTCTCGACGATCGAGGCAGGGACCATCGCGCGCTACGACGACATGATGAAGATCCGTGGCCAGAACCTCTGGCCCGAATCGGTCGATCGCGTGGTGCTCTCCGACCCGAGGGTCGCCGAGTACGCAGGGGAGGTCTCGTTGGATGCCACCGGGCGCGAGGACGTCCTGTTGTCCGTCGAGTTCGTGGACGACGCGAGCGATCCCTCCGGCGCAACGGCGGAGCTGAGGGAGCGGGTGAAGAGCGCGACGAACGTCGGGATGCGGGTGCAGGCCGCTCCGAGCGGATCGCTGCCCCGGTTCGAGTTCAAGGCCCGGCGCTGGACCGATCACCGCCGCACCGATCGACAGGTCACGCGCTATGTGACCGACGGCTGATCCGTCCCCCGTATCCACACTCTGACGACAACGGCGTAGTGCTGTCGCCGACACGATCTGCCGAAGGGTCGGCCCGCAATGATCGCGGAAGCTGACGGCGGCATCGGCCGCGAACACCGGCGTCACATCAGTGGCCGAGGGATCCCACCACGAAGACCTTCGATCAGTTCGCAGTGGCACTCGTCGAGCACGGCGCGTTGGACGAATGTGCCACCGCCGGTCACGAACGCCGTGAGGTAGTGCGTGCCCCGCCACTCAACGACCCCGTGGAAATCGTCGTCAGCGGCCGCCGTCAATCCGTCACGCGGTGGTGGTCGTGATCCGCGTGCGGCGCGCGCCGTACGCCGCCACCACCGGCGCCAGCTGGGCCGGGGTCGATCCGTGCAGCAGGACACCGTCGACGCCCAGCCCGAACTGTCGGCGGGCCGCGGCGGCACAGTCCTCCGCGCGCCCGCTCGCGGCCAGCGCCGACCACTCCGAGGGCAGGACCGTGGCGAGGTGCTCGACCTGCTCCGGGCTCGCGACGGCGTCCGCCCAGCCGGACAGGCCCGCCACCACCGGGTCCTCGCGGAACCGCTGCAGCAGCGCCGGGTCCCACGCGTTCGTGCGCACCAGCAGATCGCCGTACATCTGCAGGTAGGTCGCCAGGCGCGCGACGACGCGCCGCAGCCGGGACTCCTCGTCGACCGGATCGGGCACGGTCGCGAGACACGACCACACCCGCACCGAACCCGGGTCGCGATCGGCGCGCTCCGCCGCGGCGCGCACGCGGTCCACGCACCGCCGCACCGCGTCGTCGGCGAGGAACGGGTGCAGCACGACGACGTCCCCGGCCCGCCCCGCGAGGTCCAACGTCGAAGGGCCGAGGCCCACCAACCCCACCCGCACGGCCTCGTCGAAGGACGGACCCAGCTTCAGGACGGGCCAGCGTCCGGCCGGTCCGTCGTGGTCGACGACGGTCTCGCCCCGCCACAACCGGCGCATCAGCCCGATGAAGTCCTCGAGCTTCGCGGTCGTGACCGGCTCCTCGCCCAGTGCGTCGAGCATCCCCGGCAGCCCGCGGCCGAGACCGAGGGCGAAGCGTCCGCCGCTGAGCCGGTGCACCGTGGTGGCCCACGCGGCGGTGACGGCGGGATGTCGCAGCGTCTGGTTCGTCGCGGCCGTCACGATGTCCATGCGCTCCGTGACAGCGGCGGCCGCCCCCGACAGGGACGCCGCCTCCTTGACGTTGAGCCGCTCGGACAGAAAGGCGGTGCCGAGCCCGAGACCCTCGGCGAGGCGGAGCTCGTCGAGCATGTCGCGGGGGCTCTCTACGTGTCCGGCCAGGGCGTAGAAGCCCAGCTCCGGGAAGATCTGTGGAGTCATGAGTCCTCGGTGAGCGTGTCCTCGAGGGCTCTCAGCTCGTCGGCCGTGAACCCGTGGTCCCGTAGCCAACCGCGGATGCCCCCGAACCGCAGGTCGAGCTGGACGAGGTAGCGCTCGGCCGTTTCGCGCTCCGTGGTGCGCGCTTCCGCGGGGAGTGCCGCCAGACGCTCGCCGTAGCTGGGCAGTGCGATCAGTGTGTCGAAGACGGCGGCGATCTCGTCCTTGCCGGCCACGTAGTCGCCGACGATGGCCCCGCGGTCGATACCGACCGCGTCGAGCACGAGCATCACGGCCGCGCCGGTCCGGTCCTTGCCCGCCGTGCAGTGCAGCAGCGCAGGACCGGTCGCCGGGTCCGCGAGCGCCCGGAACAGCCTGAGGATCGAGTCCTCGGAGCTCGGCAGGTAGCCGAGGTAGTGCGGGACGAGCGGGTCGACCGCTTGCATGACCGGCACCGACGACCCCGCCTGCTGGGCTGCGGCGACCAGGAACGGCGCGGAGATCCGCGTGTGCGGTGCGGCCGCCAGGCCGCCCTGGCCCTCCTCGGCGGCCTCCTTCTCCTGCCTCAGGTCGACGACGAGCCGGATGCCCGTCTCCTCGACCATCCGGCGGGCCGCCTCCTCCGACATCAGCTGCGGAGTCCCGCTGCGGTACAGCAGTCCACGCCGCAACCGGCGCCGGCCGTCCGCGGTCGGGAGGCCGCCGACCTCGCGGAAGTTGAGCGCTCCGTCGTACACCTCAGCGAGCCTTCCGGTGCACCGACTGGAAGACCTGGTACGAGAACATGCCCTCGGGGCCGAACTCCACGCCGACCCCGCTGTCCTTGCGACCGGCGAAGGGCGCCGCGTAGTTGGAGGAGTAGAAGTTCACGCCGACGTTGCCCGTCTCGATCCGGCGGGCGACCTGCTCGGCCCGCTCCTCGTCGACACCCAGGACCGCGCCCGCGAGGCCGTAGTCGCTGTCGTTGGCGATGCGCACGGCGTCGTCGACGTCGGTGTAGGGCAGCACCGACAGGACCGGGCCGAAGATCTCCTCCCGGGCGATCCGCATGTCCGGGCCGACGTCACCGAAGACGGTCGGCTCGACGTACCAGCCACGGTCGAGGCCTGCGGGCCGGCCGCCGCCGGTGAGCAGTCGCGCGCCCTGTCGAGTGCCGAGCTCGATGTAGCCCTCGATCCGCTCGCGTTGGCGCTGCGAGACGACCGGTCCGAAGACGGTGGTGGGGTCGGTGGGCTCCCCCACCCTGGCGGCCCGCACGGCGTCGACGATCACGTCCGTGATCTCCGCGTAGCGCGAAGCCGGGACGAGCACGCGGGTGCAGTTGTAGCAGGTCTGGCCCGAGTTGCGGAGCGAGAGGCGCACGACGGACCTGGCCAGGAGCTCGAGGTCGACATCGTCGAGCAGCACCGCGGCGGACTTGCCGCCCAGCTCGAGCGTGACCGACCGCAACAGCTCCCCGCAGCGCGCGCCGATGGCCCGCCCGGTCCGGGTCGAACCGGTGAAGGCGATCTTGTCGACTCCCCCGTGCTCGACCAGGGCGGCACCGGTGGCGCCACCACCGGTCACGACGTTGATCACGCCGGCCGGGATGCCCGCGGCCTCGGCGGCCTCGATCAGCGGCCGCACGTGCAGGGACGTCTCCGGCGCGGGCTTGACGACCGTGGCGCAGCCGGCCATCAGGGCGGGAGCGAGCTTGGTCATGACCAGCGCGAGTGGGTAGTTCCACGGCGTGACCAGTCCGGCGACCCCGGCGGGCAGCCTGCGGACGACGGACTCGAACGGCCCGCGCGGGAAGGGCCGGATCTCGTCCTCCAGCAGGTCGGTCAGCCCCGCGTAGTAGCGCAGGGTCGCCGAGGCGTGTGCTGCCGCGGCTCCCGTCTCCGTGACCGTCGATCCGTTCTCCCTGGTCAGCAGGGCCGAGAGGGACTCTGTGCGGCGCTCGAACTCGTCCGCGAACCGCAGCAGCGTCGCGGCGCGCTCCGCGGCAGGGGTGCCCGACCAGTCCGGGAACGCTCGACGAGCCGCGGCGACGGCGCGATCGACGTCCGCCGCGTCACCGTCCGGGACGCGGGCGTGGACCTCCTCGGTCGCCGGGTCGATCGCGTCGATCCGCGCCCCCGAGCTCGACGGGACCCACCGCCCGTCCACGTAGACGTCGTCGTGGACCTCGACGGGAACGGTCGCGGTCATCGGGAGCTCCCGCGGTTGTCGATCGCCACCAGGCCGGCGGCGGTGTTGGAGACCGGCACGTGGTAGCCGGAGTGGACGCACGAGACGTCGTCACCCAACGCGCCCCGCATGACCAACCACATCACCAGCTCGGCCCCCTCGGAGCCGGCCTCCCGGATGTAGTCGGTGTTGGTGAGCTCGGTCAGGGCCTGTGGCTTGTCGACGATCGCGGAGAGGAACATCTGGTCGAACACCGTGTTGATGTGGCCCGCCCGTCGGCCCTGCAGCTGGTGCGACATCCCGCCCGTGCCGACGATCCCGATCCGGGATCCGCCGGGATAGCTCGCCACCGCCCGTCCGATCGCACGACCGAGGTCGAAGCACCGCTGGGCCGACGGCGTCGGCTGCTGCACCACGTTGACCTCGATCGGCACGACCGTGACCGGCCACTCGTCGGGCGAGCCGAACAGCACCGTGAGCGGCACGGTCAGTCCGTGGTCGACGTCGAGCTTCTGCGCGACGGCCAGGTCGAACCCGGCCGGGATGACCGAGTCGATCAGGTGCCACGACAGGTTCGCGTCACCCCGCACGACCGGCACGTCCCGGGCGCCGTAACCCTCGTCGGCCGGAGCGTAGGACTCGGCGGCACCGATCGCGAAGGTCGGCAACAGCTCCAGGGAGAACGCCGACGCGTGGTCGTTGTAGATCACGATCACGGTGTCGAGCTCCAGGTCGCGCACCCACTGCCGGACGGGCGCGAACTTCTCGTGGACCACAGCGGCGGGTCCGCTGCCGTCGCCTTCCATCGCCACACCCAGAGCCGGGATGTGCGAGACCCCGACCCCGGCGATCAGTTCAGCCACGAGGATCCCTCCCGCCGTTGCGCATCATCTCCACGAACTCCTCGGTCGTCTGCCCGGCCATCGACGCGACGATGTCCGGCACTCTGAGTCCGTCGACCATGCCGATCTTGTAGATGAAGTAGATGTTCCCGCCGAGCTCGATCATGCGGAGGAAGTCGCGCTGCCGCACGGCGTCACGCTGCTCGTCGGAGAGGCCGAACCGTTCCATGAACGCCTCGGGGTCGGCGACGAACGAGTCGCGCTCCGCCTTCTTGTTGAGCGTCATCGCCAGGTTGTTCAGCGGGAGCCCCGCCCGGGACCGTCGACCGTCGAACACGATCGTTCCGGGGATCTCCTCCGCCGGGTCCGGCGCCGGACCTGCTGGGGGTGCGGTCATCGACCGGCCTCCTTCCTCTCCCCGCTGCGGCGCGGGGCGACTGCCGATCAGGACTGGCCGAGCCGGGCGGCGAGCCTCGGGAAGAACGAGCGGGCGTTCTCCTCGTAGATGGCCCGACGGTCGGCGTCGGTCAAGAAGTCGATCTTGTCGATGACCGGCTTGAGGTCGTCGAAGTGGTGCCCGGTGTCCGGGTTCATCGCCGAGCCGCTGCCGGGGCGTTCCGTGCCGAACAGCACGCGCTCCGGCCCGACCGTCCTGAGCAGCAGCTCCAACGACGGCGGGTTGTGCAGCACGCTGTCGAACCAGAAGCGCTTGAGCGATGTCTCGAAGCGCTCGGACTCCGCGCTGCCGCCCAGCAACGGCAGCAGGCGCTCGGCCTGCCAGCGCCCGATCTGGTAGGGCACCGAGCCGCCGCCGTGCGAGACCATGATCTTCAGATCCGGGTAGCGCTCGAACACATCGCTGCGCAGCAACGACAGGATCGCGATGGACTCCTCGGTGACGAAGTGCTCGCTGTAGGACTCACGGCCCGAGTAGCACCCTGCCGAGTGGATCTGCATCGGGACCTCGAGCTCGATGAGCTTCTCGTAGAGCGGGTACCAGTACGGCTCGTTGAGCGTCGGTGCCTGCCCGGTGCCCTCGTACGGGTCGGGGTTGACGATCACGCCGACGAAGCCCAGCTCGTGGACCGCGCGGTCGAGCTCCCCGAATGCGCGCTCGACCGGCTGCCCCGGCAGGATCGGCAGCCCCGCGACGCCCGCGAACCGCGTCGGATGCATCTCCACCGTGCGGGCGATGGTGTCGTTCCACGCCGCGATCCAGGGCTCCACCAGCGACGCCGGTGTCATCGAGTGCCCCTGCTGGAAGGGTCGCGGCGACAGCAGCTGGATGTCGGTGCCGACCTCGTCGAGCGCGGTCACGTTCGCCTGGGCACAGGTCGCCAGTGCCTCGTCGCTGATCTTGGGCTTGCCGAAGTGGTAGCCGCCGTTCGCGATCAGGTTCGCCCGGTAGGCGTAGAGGCCCTCCGGCGCGACGAGGTGGGCGTGCGAGTCGATGATCATCGGGCGAGCCTCTCGATGTTGGCGACGATCTCGCACTGGAGGGCCTGGACCGTCAGCTCCTGGACGAGCGTGTGGCGAGCCGGCCGGCTGGCCGGGTCGGGGAAGGCCTTCAGCCAGTGGTCGTCGATCACGGTCTTGAGCGAGCGGTCGCGCACGAAGAACGTGCACTTGGCGACGTCACCGAGGGTGCCGCCGGCCTGCTCGAGGATCCGTCGGATGTTGTCGAAGACCAGTGCGACCTGGGTCTCGGGGTCCTCGGGGATGGAGCCGTCCGTGGGGTCCATCCCGTTGATCCCGCTGGAGAACAGCAGCGAGCCGACGAGGCTGGCCGCCGGGATCGGGGCACCTGCGTGGTGCAGCCCCTCGACGTCGACGGAAGTCCGCCACATGGAGATCAGTCCTTCCTCGTCTGGAGGGTGTGGTAGCCGTTGGCCGCGCGTGCGTCGCGCAGGGACGCCCCGCCCTCGACGGCCGCGCGGATGGCCTCCTCGGCCTCCCGGATGCCGGCCGCGATGTCGATCACCTCGTGGACCCGGGCGGCCGGCACGCAGACGACCCCGTCGCCGTCGCCGACGAGGTAGTCCGCAGCCTCGACGCAGACCCCGCCGACGGTCACCGGGATGTCGTAGCTCTCCACCCGGACCCGGTCCTTGCCCGTCCGCATCCAGCGCGACCGCGCGTACAGCGGGTAGTCCAGGTCGACCGCACGGTCGGAGTCCCGGCAGACCCCGTCGATGACGGTGCCCGCGACGCCGCGCTGCGACGCGGTCGCGGTCAGCAGGTCACCCCAGACCGTGACGTCGAGCCGGCCCGCGTTCTCGATGACGACGACGGTGCCCGGAGCCAGGTCGTCGATGTAGTCGCCGACCGTCCCGCCGGTGCCGGTGATCGGCACGTAGCGCACCGTGAAGGCGCGTCCGACCAGCCGGGACGTCCGCTGCAGCGGCAGCAGCCCGGCGATCTGCGCGTTGATGCCCAGCTTGTCGAGGGCGTCGCTGACGTGGCTGGTGTCCAGGAGCGCCAGGTCCCGCACCGCCGGGTCGGTACCGGAGTCGGGGAGGGTCTCGGTCATCGTCAGCCCTTCAGGAGGTTCTCGTAGTCGGCGCCCATGACCTCGACCATGGGCAGGCCCTCGCGGACCTTGGCGACCATCGCGCGTTCCTTCGCGGCGACGGCCTCGGCCTTCACCAGTACGGTCTCGATCTCCGCTGCCGGCACGACGACCACGCCACTGCCGTCGGCGAGGACGAAGTCGCCGGGGCGGACCGGCACGCCGGCCAGCTCCACGTCGACGTTCCACGCCCGCTCGACCACCCGCCCGCGCGCCGTGACGGGAACCCCGGTGAGGGCGAAGACCGGCAGACCGAGGTCGGTCGCCTCGTCGACGTCGCGCACGGCGCCGTCGACGATCACGCCCTCGATCCCGGCCTGGCGTGCTCCGGTGCTCAACACCCCACCCCAGCCCGACACGTTCGGCCGGCCGTGGTGCGCGACGACCAGGACGTCACCGGGCCCGGAGGCGTCGATCGCCGCGGTGCCCAGGTGCCGGGGACTCGCCACCGTCCCGGCCTCGACCAGGTCGATCGTCACCGCGCGGCCCGCCAGCCGGTGGCGGCCGGTGACCGAGTGCAGGCCGAGCACCGCGCCGGACCGGCCCAGCGCGTCGAGCGCGTCGGACACCGCACACGTGTCCAGCGCACGCAGTCTCGTCACGTGGTCCGTCGCCACGCCTGTCTCTGTCGCCATGTCGTCGAACTCCTCAGATCGGGTTGGCGCGCAGCCAGTCGACGTACTCGGCGACGGCCTCGTCGACGGAGTACCGCGGGGCGAACCCGAACTCCTCGCGGATCCGGGTCGTGTCCACGACCATGCCCAGGGGCAGCTCGCTGCCCGGCGCACGCTCCGCGAGCTCGCACCCGAATCCCGGCACGGCCTTCTGCACGGCCTCCAGGACCCGCCCGTTGGTGAGCACCTCGCCCGCGCCGACGTTGTAGATCGTGTGCTTGGGCTTCGGCTCGAGGTGGACGGCCGAGATCGCCCGCCCGACGTCCTTGACGTAGAGCTGGTCGTAGCCGAACTCCGCGAGGGGAACACCGTCCACCCGGTCGGAGAAATCCGGGGCCTCGCCCCGCGCCGCGGCCCTGACGAGCCGGCTCGGCACGTTCAGGAAGGTCCGGTACATCGGCCCGTACGCACCGCTCGGGCGAACGGTCACGATCCGCAGTCCGGTCTGCCGCCGGTACATGCTGGCGACGACCTCGAGGGTCTTCTTCGCCCAGGACTGCACCATGTAGTTGTCCTCTGCCTCCTGCAACGGGACCAGCTGGTCCTCGCGGAACGGCATGAGGGCGGCGTCGAGGCCGTAGTACACGTCGAACGAGCTGGTCAACGTCAATCTCGGGACGTCGTACTCCCGGGCCGCCTCGAACATGTTCACGTAGTTCGAGATCCGCGTGGAGATCTCCTGCGCAGGCGAGAGTTCCTTCGGCGGATAGCCGGTGATGTCCAGGATGCTGTCGGGCCGGTGCTTGGCCACCAACGCGAACAGCTGCTCCTTGTCGGAGATGTCGACGGGCTCGATCACGGCGTCACCGCGCTCGACGGCCGCCCGGACAGCAGGGGTCTCGTGGTTGCGCCGGTGGGTCGTGAGGACCACCCGCTCGCCCTTGTCGAGGATCTCCTGGGCGGCGTGCAGCCCGATGAACCCGGTTCCACCCAGCACGATCGTCGTCATCGTGGAGCACCACCCTCCGTGGTCGCCATGACCACTGCTCTGCCCTCGTCGGCACGATCGAACCTACGTACGCACATCTGTGAATTCAATTCCGAATGCAGTGATTCGGCTCTGCGGAACGGCCCGCGAATCCTGGTCACAGCCTGCTCGCGGAGCGTGTCGCGGCGTGCTCGGCAGCCCATCCGACCAGGGTTCCCAGCTCCGGCAGGGCCAGCGCGAGGATCTCCTCCTCCTGCTCCGGCCGGGTGTCCGCTACCGCCACGTCGCCACGCCACACCTCGCCGGTCGTCCCGTCGATGGTGATCGTCTCCCCGGGTTCGATGCGCGTGCCGTCCGCCAGCACCGCTCCGTCCTCGCCGATGCGCAGCTCCGCAGCGCCGACGACAGCCGGGATCCCCCAGCCGCGCGCGACCACGGCCGCGTGGCTGACCAGGCCACCGGTCCCGGTCAGCACCCCGATCGAGACGGCCATGCCGGCCACGTCGTCGGGACTGGTGTCCGGCCGGACCAGGATCAGCGGATCGTCGCTCTCGTCCTCGGCGGCGAGTTCCGAGCTGAACACCGCCCTCCCCGACACCCGGCCCGGCGAGGCACCGAGAGCCACGGTCAGCGGCACCGTGCCCGGCACCGCGACCCCGGCCTCGGCGAGGCAGCTGCGGCGAGCCGTCAGCCGGATCGTTTCTGGTACCCGCTCGAGCGCCTCCGCGGGAGTCAGCGCGATCTCGGCCTCGCCCGCCATGGCCACGGCACACCGCACCGCGGCCACCGCGCTCCGCTTGCCGACGCGCGTCTGCAGCAGGTACAGCCGACCCCGCTCCACGGTGAACTCGACGTCGCAGATGTCGCGGTAGTGCACCTCGAGGCGGTGGAGCACGTGCCGCAGCTCGACCCACGTGTCCGGCATCGACGCCGCCATGTCCGCGACGGGAACAGTGCGCGCTCCGCCTGCCACGACGTCCTCGCCCTGGGCCTGTGGGAGGTAGTCGCCGTACGGTCGGGGCTCCCCGGTCGACGGATCACGCGAGAAGACCACGCCCGTCCCCGAGTCGGCACCCCGGTTGCCGAAGACCATCGCCTGGACGTTCACCGCGGTGCCGAGATCGTCCGGGATGCCTTCCCGCGCGCGGTACACCCGCGCGCGGGGGGAGTCCCACGACCGGAAGACGGCTTCGACCGCCGACCGCAGCTGGACGACCGGATCGTCCGGCACCGGGGTCCCGGTCGCCTCCGCGATCCGGGCCTTGAGATCGGCGACCTCGTTCTTCAACGAGCCGATGTCACCGTCGCGCCGGAGCCCGGGCATGTCGTGCCCGCAGCCCAGCACGGTGGTGCCGTACATCCGCAGGAACCGGCGGTAGCTGTCCCAGGCGAAGCGCTCGTCGGCCGACGAGCGGGCCAGCGCCTCGACGGTGACGTCGTTGAGGCCCAGGTCCAGAACGGTGTCCAACATGCCCGGCATGGAGCGCACCGAGCCGCTGCGCACGGCCAGGAGGAGTGGCTCCTCCGGGTCGCCGAGCCGTGATCCGGTCCGCTCCCCCAGCCGCGCGCACTGCTCGGCGAGGACCGCGTCCAGCCCGTCCGGCCACCCGTTCGCCCGGTGATCGCGGCAGAGCGGGATGCCGATCGTGAATCCCGGCGGGACCGGGAGGCCGAGGACCGTGGTCATCTCGGCCAGCCCGGCACCCTTCCCGCCGAGCAGCTCGGCCAGGGTGCGCGGGGGCGCGCCGTGATCGTGGTCGAAGGGGTAGACGGGGAACCCGTCGGGCACGGTGTGCTCCTTCCTGGATGGGCGGTGAACGGTCAGGTGAACGTCTTGCCGCCGTTGACCAGCAGCGCCTGTCCGGTGATGAACCCGCTGCCCTCACCGAGCAGGTACTCGACGGCGCCGCACACGTCGGCAGCGGTCCCGACCCTGCCCAGCGGGGTGCCCTTCGGGTCGTACTTCCCGGCACCGCCGACGAGGTTCAGCCCGCCCTCGGTCTCGGTGAACCCCGGTGAGACGGCATTGATCCGGACGTTCGCCGGACCGAGCTCGCGGGCGAGTGCCCGGGTCAGGCCGATGACGGCACCCTTGCTGGCGACGTAGTGCGAGAGGTTGACCGACCCGGCGTTGACCACCTCGCTGGCGATCGTGACAATGCTGCCGCCGCCGGCGGCCCGCAGTGCCGGAAGGGCGGCCCGGACCGTCAGCCACACGCCCTTGACGTTGACGTCCATGACCCGCGCGTACTCACCCAGGGTGAGCTCCTCGATCGGCGCGCGCACGATGCCGTCGAAGATCGCCGCGTTGGCGACGACGCCGTCCAGACCGCCCCACTCCTGCTGGGCGATGCCGACCACCTCCGCGAGGGAGTCCGGATCGGTGACGTCGCACTTCGCGACGCGCACCCCCGGCAGATCGATCGGGACGTCCTGGATGTCGACGGCGAGGACGCGGGCACCCCGGGCGGCGAAGTGCTCCGTGAAGGCGCGGCCCATCCCCTGGGCCGCGCCCGTGATCAGAATTCGTGCGGACATCGGTTCCTCGGTTTCCGTCAGCCCTCGTCAGCGGCGTCGCGGGTACGCCCCAGGCTGGTGATCAGGTCCTGGTGCAGTTCCATCCAGACGTCGTGGTACGACTCGGTCAGCGGCTTGGTGAACGCCGAGACCTCACCGCCCTGCACCCGTTCCAGTGCCGCACCGAGGCGCAGGGGGTAGCGGGCGAAGCGGGCGAGTGCCGCGCCGGCCGGCCCCAGGAACGCCGCGGCCGCACCGTGCAGCTCCGCGAGCTCCGACACCACACCGGCGTCGTACGCGGCGTCGGTGTGATCGTTGAGCTCGGAGCCGCGCAGCTGCCACCGCGTGCAGAGATCCTTGAACCGTCCGTTGAGCGGCAGGAACGCCTGGTAGACGTCCTCCAGAGCACCGACGGCGGCCGCGTCGACGTCCGCCGACAGCAGCTCGGCGTGCACGGCCCGGCCCGCGTCCACGAGCGCGAGTCCGCCGAGGCGGCCCTTGCGCCGCCGGACGAGCTCGGCCTCGAGCAGGTGCTCGACCTCGGCGAGGACCGCGTCCTGCGACAGCCCGGTCACCTCGGACAAGGCCGCCTCCGACGCCACACCCTTGACCTTGAGGGCGTGCAGGACCTGGAATCGGGTGGCCGTCGCGGTGTCGATCACGCCTCCGCCCCGGCCGTCGGGAACGACTGCCAGGTGGGTTCACCGGCGTCCGCGCGGATCTTGTCGAGGTCGGCGCGCCGCAGCGTGGAGCCCTTGCCCTCGATCAGGCGCGAGCCCTCCTGGGTGTGCTTGTACAGCGCGTCGACCTCGTCGGACTTCCAGTTCCACTTCACCCACGAGTCGTCGATGTGGACCCACGGCTCCTGCGCGCCCTTCGGGCGGAACGCACGGGCCTTGGAGTTGAACTCCTCCTGGGTGAGATCGCCCTGGGTCGTGCGCCACTTCCCGGTCTTGCCGGGCAGTGAGTTCTCCCCGCGCAGCTCGCCCCGGCCGTCCGGGTTGACCCGGCGCGAGTAGTCGTGGTCGCGCAGCACGTTGCTGGAGACCAGGAACCCCTGGCGGCCCGGGTGCGGGACCGGCGCCCCGGCGGGCTGGCCCGCCTTGCGCCAGATCTGGTAGTGCTCGGGGTGCAGGTAGTACTCGTTGGACGAGCCCTGCGGGCCCAGCAGGGCGGCCCAGTTCTCGACGTAGGAGTCGAGCGCGAACTCCTCGTTGTACATCGGGCGCAGCCGGTTGTTGCGCTCGTCGACGAACTCCCACTCCTCATGGCGGAACACCCCGGCCATGTGGGCGGGCTCGGCGAGGCCCTGGAAGTAGACGTAGAGACCGGCGTCGATGCGCTGCCGGGCGGTCCAGCCGGAGATCCGCTTGTAGAGCTTGCGGGTCGCCTGGGTCAGCGTCTCGGTGAGGTGCTCGAACGTGTCGGCGAGCTCCTTCGGCGAGCCCATCCCGACCGGGACGTGCCGCTCGCTCAGCGAGTCCGATGCGTAGAGCCCGACGCCCAGCACCTTGGACTGGTAGTCCTCAGGAGAGGTGTAGGCGCTGCCGAAGTCGGTGATCTCGATCCCGACGCCCTTGGTGATCACCGGCATGACGAGGTTGCCGAAGGGGACGTCCTCGGCAACGCCGTCCAGCCAGCTGAAGTCGCCCTCGGCCAGGTTCGTGAAGTGCCGGACGTGCATCAGCGTGTCGCCACCGAGCGCGTACGGACCACTGGAGTGCAGGCCGAGCCGGCACTCGCAGTGGGCCAGCAGGTTGTACTGGGTGGCGGTGGCGATGAACTTCGCCGCCGCGTTGCGCAGCTTCGGGTCGGCGTCGACGGCGATCGCGTCGGCCTCGAACACCTGCAGGGTGCGCTCGGCGTGCAGCGGGGCGATGTTGGCGGCATCCGCGGCGAACGTCGTGGCCCGCTCGCGGTTGAACGCCTTCATCATGCGGTTCCACCAGTCGCACATCAGCCACAGGTCCTCGAGGTTGTCCTCGGGACGGATCAGGCCCATGCGGATCAGGTTCGCGCGACCCAGCAGGTAGAAGTTGAAGTGGCAGTACGCCCGCATGTGCGTGAAGTTGTTGCTCGACTCCCGCGCCCAGTGCCCGATCTCCTCGGGCGTGACGTGCTGGGTGATCTCGCGGACGATGTCCGGGTACCGGTAGTACGACTCCGTCATGCACAGGTTGATGTAGGGCAGGACGGGGAAGAGCTTGGACTCCTGCGCCGTCCGGGTGATGAACAGGTTGACCAGGACGTTGTCCGAGCGCTGGAGCAGCGTGTTGACGTCGTAGAGCTGGGTCTCGGTGATCTGCCAGTCGCTCACGCCTGAACCTCCTCGATCAGTGCCGGCGGGTTCGACTCGCCGCCGTGGTAGGCCTCCGGGTTCTGCGCGGCGGACGAGTAGCGGACCCGCAGCCGCTCGCCGGTGCGCGGCTCCCGCCGGAACACGCAGCCCATCAGGACGGGCACCTCGAACTCGCGGGCGATGATCGCCAGGTGGCTGCGCACGGTGCCGGCCCGGCACAGGACCGCCGCGAACTCCGGAAGGATCGGGGCCGTCATCGTGCCGCCCGAGTCGTCGATGACGGCGATGACGCCTTCCGGAACGCCTTCCTCGATCAGCCGGGTGATCTCGTCGACCTCGCGCAGGACGAGGGCTTCGCCCTCGACGTCCGCGTGCCGGAAGACGTTGTCGCCCTGGCCGATGGCGCCCTCGGGGAGCCCGGAGAGGTCGATCCGACCCTCCTGCGCGGCGGCCCAGTCGGACCGCAGGATGTACAGCTCGGGATCCTCGTCGACCGCGATCTCGGAGCCGGAGAGCAGCTTGCGCCCCTCCGCCTCCATGAACGCCGCCACGACCTCACCCGCGAGCGCTTCCACCTCGGCGGCCGACAGCAGCTCCAGTGTCCGCGCGCTCGCCGCTTCCGCGAACGTCACGTCGTCTCCGAGCTTCTGGAAGTTCGCCTGGATCCGGTTCTGGATCTTCGCTTGCATCGAGCCCGACAATGCGGACACCGATGGCAGGGCCCACTTGGGCTCGGCCAGGGGATAACGACTCACGACAGCCTCCTTGCTGCTGGTCGGGGCCATGGCGGACCCGGGGGACGTGCGGGATGTCAGACGGGCCGGGCGACCGTTGCGGGAAGTCGCTTGAGGCCGGTGAAGGAGTTCGACGCGACCCGGACGCCGGGACCGGTGGCGGTGATCGAGAGCCCGCGCCGGAGGATCTCGGCGAAGAGGGCGACGGCCTCGGCCCGGGCCAGGTGCAGGCCCATGCACGCGTGGATCCCCCAGCCGAACGTGAGGTGCGGGTTCGGGGAACGGTCCACGACGAAGGTCTCCGGGTCGTCGAAGACGCTCTCGTCACGGTTCGCGCTGGCGAACCACGCGACGAGCTTCTGGCCCTTGCGGATCGGCTGACCCAGGATCTCCAGGTCCTCCAGGGCGGTGCGCCGGATGTTCGTCACCGGGGTGACCCACCGCAGCATCTCCTCGACGGCCGGTCCGAGCAGCCTCGGCTCCCCGCGCAGCCGCTCCCAGGTCCCCGGGTTCTGGTCGAGCACCTCGATGCCGCCGGAGATCAGGTGGCGCGTGGTCTCGTTGCCCGCCGCCACGAGCAGCACGTAGTAGGCCGCGAGATCGTCCCAGCCCAGCAGCTCGCCGTCGATCCGGCCCGCGCCGAGCCGGCTCGTCAGATCCTCCTGCGGATCGCGCCTGCGCTGCTCGGTGAGATCCTTGAAGTAGGCGAACAGCTCCTCCCTCGCGACATCGCGCATCGCCGGGTCGGGGAGGTAGTCGGGATCATCCGTGGTGATCTTGTTGGTCCAGTCGACCATGAGCGGGCAGTCCTCGGGCGGAACGCCGAGCACCCGGCCGAGGACCAGCATCGGCAGCCGCGCCGCGATGTCGTGCACGACATCGATGTGGCCCTTCGCCTCGGCCTCGTCGAGCAGGCCGGTGATCGCGGCGTGGATCATCTCCTCCCACGCCTTCACCCTGATCCCGCGCAGGTACGGCGCGGCGATCTGGCGCAGCTTCGCGTGCTTCGGGTCGTCCATGTTGTGCAGGCTGTGCAGCTTGCCCTCGGCGCGTCGGCTCTGGAGCATCGTGCCCTCGGCGTTCGAGAGCCTCGGCTGGTCCAGCATCGCGGCCTTGACGTCGTCGTAGCGGACGACCGACCAGAACCCCGGGCCGTCCGGCTCGTCGTTCCAGTGGATGGGCTCCGTCGCCCGGAGCCTGGCGAACATCTCGTGCTGCCGACCGGACGTGACGACGTCCAGGTCCATGAGATCGGCGTGCTCGGGACTGGGCGCGGAAGCGGATGGAACCACCGCTCGACCTCCTGTGGCACCGTCGTCGGTGCCGGTTGTCCATAGCTGACACTGCGTGGCGGGTATGCGTATCAGGTTTTGAATTCAGACGTGGAGACTATCGAACGTGGCGTACGCCATGCCAGCCCACCGCGGAAAGTAGTCGAAACTTCGGCCTGGACCTGCGCGAACTCTCGTCGTCCCGGCGGTCAACCCAGGTAAATCCAGCGCGAACAGCGCTGTGGCCCGCGGATACGAGGGCGTAGTCCGCGCAGATCCTTGCACAACTCTCCATTGACTGAACCCAAAATTAGTATACGATCTGACGCCTGGCGAGCAGCTAGTCACATCGACGGCTCCGCAACGGCCCCAGAGATCCTCCAGGCGGCCCCGGCTCACCTCGGCAACGACGGAGATGTCATGCCTTCCACCCGCCCGTCAGCACCACCATCCGACAGCAGCACCGGCCTCGATCCGCTCCGCCGGTCACTGGCCGACGAGCGCATGACCCGGTTTCAATGGGTCGTGGTCGCCGTCTGCGTCCTCGTCAACACCCTCGACGGGTTCGACATCCAGGTCATGGCGTTCACCTCGAACGCGGTCACCAAGGAGTTCGGTCTGTCGGGCTCGCAGCTCGGCCTCCTGCTCTCGGCGGGATTCGTCGGTATGGCGGCCGGATCGCTGTTGATCGCGCCCTTCGCCGATCGGGTCGGCCGTCGTCCGATCGTGCTCGCCTGCCTGGTCATCGCCGCCGTCGGGATGACCCTCTCGGCGATGACCCAGTCCGCGGAGCAGCTCGGACTGCTGCGGGTCCTCACGGGCCTCGGTATCGGTGGCATCCTGGCCAGCAACACGGTGATCGCGGGCGAGTACGCCTCCCGACGCTGGCACGGCATGACGATCGCCCTGACCGCCACGGGCTACTCCGTGGGCGCGATCGTGGGCGGGATCCTCTCGGTGACGCTCCAGAGCAGCTTCGGTTGGCGCTCGGTGTTCCTGTTCGGCGGCCTGGCGACCGCCGCGGTGCTCGTGCTCGCCGCGTTCCTGCTGCCCGAGTCGCTCGACCACCTGCTGACGCGCCAGCCGCCGCGGGCCCTCGACCGGGTCAACCGGTTGGCCCGGCGCATGGGCCGGGCTCCCCTCGATGCGCTGCCCGCGAAGCCGCCGCGCACCGCCCGCGGCGTGGCGGGCGGACTGCGCAAGCTGCTCGGGCCGGAGCTACGACGCTCGACACTGATCCTGTGGGTCGGATTCTTCCTGGTGCTGGCCGGCTTCTACTTCGTCACCAGCTGGACGCCCCGACTGCTCGTCGAGGCCGGCCTCACCCCCGGCGCCGGCATCTCCGGCGGGGTGCTGATCAACATCGGCGGCCTGTTCGGGTCGGTCGCGCTCGGCTTCTTCACGGCCCGGTTCGCGATGCGCAAGGTCGTTTTCGGGTACCTGCTCACCTCTGCGGTGATGCTGGCGCTGTTCATCACGACCGTCGGCTCTCTCCCGCTCGCCCTCTGCGTCGCCGCCCTCATCGGCCTCTTCCTCATCGGTTGCGTCGCGGGCCTGTACGCGCTGGTCACCGCCGTCTACGACGCCGACGTCCGCGCTACCGGGATGGGCACGGCCGTGGGGATCGGCCGGATCGGCGCCATCATCGCCCCGATCGCGGCGGGCGCGCTGCTCGACGGTGGCTGGACCCCCAACGCCCTGTACGTCTCGATCGCCGTCGCCTTCGCCGTCACGGCGGTCGTCCTCCTCGCTCTGCGGACGTCCGATCCGCGGGCTGTGGACTCCCCCGCAGCCGCCGGGGCGAACCGGTGACGCGGTCGCCCGGCGAGCGCGCCCGACAGGACGCGCGCGGCTCGGTGGCTATCGTTGGGATCGACGGGCGCCGGTTCGCGGTGTCGGCTACGGGGGCGGAGGGGCCACGAGTGTCGGAGCCAGCCGCGGAGGTGCCGTCCGACGGGGAACCGCGAACCAGTTCGGTCGCCGCGGCCGTCGAGTCACTCCGCCGGAGCGTGCTGCTCTGCGAGCTCATGCCGGGGCAGCAGATCCGCCAGGACGAGATGGCCGCGACACTCGGGGTCAGCCGAGTCCCCCTCCGCGAGGCGCTGCGCGTCCTGGCCGGTGAAGGCCTGCTGATTCACCGTCCCCACCAGGGCTACTTCGTCGCCAAGCTCAGCGCCGAGCAGTTCCAGCAGATCGTCTTCCTGTTGGACTACCTCGAGACGGAGCTGATCCGCACAGCTCGATGGCCGACGACCGAGGAACTGCAGCAGCTGTGCGACCTCAACGCGCAGGTCCTGCACGCATCCGAGGCGTCGGACCTGGCGACGGCCGCCGACCTCAACCGCCGGCTGCACTTCATGGTGTTCCGCCTGTCGCCGCAGGAGTTCCTCCTCGGCGAGGCCGAGCGCTTCTGGCAGCTCGCTCAGCCCTACCGGCTCCTGCACGTGGCAAGTTCCGACATGACACGCTCGGCCCACCAGCACAACGAGCTGATCGACGCACTCGCGGCTCACGACCGCGGCCTCTGCCTGCGGATCAGCTCCGACCACCGCCGGTCCACGACCGCGGTGGCGATCGGCATGATCGACTCGGCGGGCGCGAGCCGACACCGGCCCGTCGCCGGTCTCTGAGCCCGCCCCCTCTCCTGCCCCGCCGGGGCGAAAGGACGCCGTCCATGACCACCACGTCTCCCGGGACGACCGAGACCTACCGCGCCGCTCGGGATCTGCTGCAGGACCTGTCCTCCGACTACGCCAAGGCGGTGGCCGAGTTCGCCTGGCCGGATCTCGGGGACCGCTTCAACTGGGCGATCGACTGGTTCGACGCCGTCGCGCGCGGCGTGGACCGCACCGCACTGTGGATCGTCGAGGAGGACGGGTCGGAGGCGAAGTACTCCTTCGACGAGATGGCCCGTCGCTCGGACCAGGCCGCCGCGCACCTGGCGGCCAACGGCGTGGCCCGGGGCGACCGCGTGCTCCTGATGCTGAACAACCAGGTCGAGCTGTGGGAGGCGATGCTCGCGGTGATGAAGCTCGGCGCGGTCATCCTGCCGACCACCACCGCACTGGGCCCCACCGATCTGGTGGACCGCATCGAGCGCGGCGGCGCCCGCCACGTCCTGGCCAACAGCGCCGACACGGGCAAGTTCGACGACGTCCCGGGCGAGTACACGAGGTTCGTGGTGGGCGAGGGCGCACCGGGCTGGGTGTCCTACCGCGAGGCCTACGACCTCGACGTCGCACCCGCGCAGCACCCGGGCACCGCGCCGGACGACCCGCAGCTGCTGTACTTCACCTCGGGCACGACGAACAAGCCCAAGTTGGTGCTGCACACCCAGGTCTCCTATCCCGTCGGGCACCTGGCCACGTCGTTCTGGGTGGCGGCCAAGCCGGGCGACGTGCACCTCAACATCAGCTCGCCCGGTTGGGCCAAGCATGCCTGGAGCTGCTTCTTCGCCCCGTGGATCGCGCAGGCCACGATCTTCGTCTACAACTACGCGCGCTTCGACGCGGCCGCGCTGCTGGGGCAGATCCGCCGGGCCGGGGTGAACACCTTCTGCGCGCCGCCGACGGTGTGGCGCATGCTGATCAAGGCCGACCTGACCGGCGGCCCGGGCGCGCTGCGCGAGTTGCTCTCGGCGGGCGAGCCGCTCAACCCCGAGGTCATGGAGCAGGTG
>NZ_JBHSIR010000033.1:0-21819 GCF_042653605.1 Pseudonocardia sp. GCM10023141 | reverse complement strand
CGCATTGATCACCATCGAAATAGAGCCGGTCTTGACAGCACAGCCACCGGCCTAACTGAACGGCTTTGGGGCTAACGCTGCCGCGGTCATCAGTGTTCGGGTCGTTCTCATGGGTTCGCGCTCCTCGTCATCGGGGAATCGGGGGTCATCGGGGAATCGGGGGTCAACGGGGAATCCGGATCGGGATCGATGCCGAGGAACGCCCGCAGTACCAGCGGATCGTCGTGGACTTCGAACGCGGTCCCGGCGAGCGTGATCTCGCCCTGTTCCAGGACGAGGGCACGCTCGGCGATCCCCAGTGCGGCGGTGGCGTTCTGCTCGACCATCAGCACGCCGAGCCCGCGAGCTGCGACCGCGCGGATCGCGGCCAGCACCCGGTCGACCACCACCGGCGCGAGCCCCATCGAGGGCTCGTCCAGCATCAGGACGGCCGGGTCCGCCATCAGCGCGCGACCGATCGCGAGCATCTGCTGCTCCCCGCCGCTGAGCAGGCCACCTGGCCGATCGCGCAGCGCGTCGAGCTCGGGGAAGAGCTCAGCGACCTGCCCGGCCAGCTCCGCGCGGCGCCGGGCCGAGCGCACTGGATGGGCACCGAGGCCCAGGTTCTCGGCGACGGTCAGCGGGCCGATGATCCGCCTGCCCTCGGGGACCTGCACCACCCCGCGCCGCGCGATCCGGTGCGGGGCGAGTCCGTCGATCCGTTCTCCACGGAACCGGATCTCCCCCGCGGCAACGGGTACGACCCCGCTGACGGCGTCGAGGGTCGAGCTCTTTCCCGCGCCGTTGGCGCCGAGCAGGGCCACGACCTCACCGCCGTCGACGTCGAGGTCGATGCCGTGGACCGCGGTCAGCCGCCCGTGCCGGACCACCAGGTCCCGGATCTCAAGCAGGGCCATCGGAAGACCTCCCGAGGTAGACATCGCGGACGTCCCGGCGCTCCGCGATCTCCCGCGGTTCCCCGAAGGCGATCAACCTGCCGTGGTGCAACACGGCGAGGTGGTCGCAGATCGACAGCAGGGTGCGCAGGTCGTGTTCGATCAGGATCTGGGTGAGGCCGTCGTCGCGCAGCCGGGTGATCAACGCCGCGATCTCGACCCGCTCGGCACGGTTCATCCCGGCGAGCGGCTCGTCGAGCAGCAGCACGGACGGGCCGCCCGCGATGGCCCTGGCGATCTCGACCCGCCTGCGCGTGCCGTACGACAGTTCCTCAGGGGACCGCTCGGCGGCGTCGGTGATCGAGAGCCGTTCGAGGGCCTCGTCCGTGGCGGCGGCGATGGCGGACCGCCGGTCTCGCCACGGACCCGTGAGGTGCATGTCCACGCCGAGCGCCACGTTGTCCCGCACCGACAGAGTGGGCAGCAGCTTGATCGACTGGAAGGTGCGGCCCACGCCGGCGCGGGCGACCTCGTGCGCGGCCAGCCCGGTGGTGTCGCGGGCGCCGATCACGATGCTCCCCGCGGTGAGCGGCTGGACGCCGGACACCGCGTTGAGCAGGGTGGTCTTGCCCGAACCGTTGGGCCCGACGATTCCGCAGAGCGACCCTCCTGGCACGGTCAGATCGATGCCGTCGACCGCCCGCACCCCGCCGAACGCGACGACCGCACCCCGGACCAGTACTGCGGGACGCCGGGTCGACGTGACCCCCGTGGCGGCATCGGTGGACAGCTCGGTCATCGCACGACCTCCGTGGGGAGCGGATCGGAGCTCCGCGGGCGCCGCCACCGCCGGACCGCGTGCACCAGGCCGACCGCACCTTCGGGGGCGAGCACGATCAGCAGCACGACCAGCGCTCCCTGGACCAGCGGCCGGGCGGTGCCGAGGAACCCGAGCACCTCGGGCAACCAGACGACGACGAACGCCCCGATCACAGGTCCGTACCAGGCGGCGGTCCCGCCGATCACGATGATCGTCAGTACGTCGACGATCAGGGAGAACGAGACGTCGTCCGGGGTGAGGACGCTGAAGCTGAGCGCGGCCAACGCGCCTGCGAGACCCCCGAGTGCCGAGCTGACGACGAAGGCCACCCGCCTGCGACGCACCACGGCCACCCCCAATGCCTCGGCGAGCTGGTCGTCGAGGCGCAGGGCCTCGAGGATGCGACCGCTCCTCCCGCGTTCGGCCAGCGCGACACCGGCGGCGACGGCGGCGGCGACGGTGCCCAGTACCGGGGTGCCCACCGCGGCGGGCACCCCGAAGAGGCCGAGCGCGCCACCGGTGACCGCTTCCCACTCGATGGCCAGCACCTGGACGAGCAGGACGAACGCCAACGTGGCCATGGCCAGGTAGAGCGCGCGGAGCCTGCCGAGGACGATCCCGAGCCCGGCACCGAGGACGGCGCAGAGCGCGGTCGCGGCGACGACCGCGAGCACGGGGTCCTGGTCGCCGAGCGCCAGTACCGCCGCCGCGTACGCCCCGATGCCGTAGAAGCCGACCCCCGCCAACGAGAACATCCCGCTCCGGACGGCGACGTGCACGCTGAAGGCCAGCAGCACCAGCACCAGCCCGCTGCGGATGGTCGAATCGGCGCTGCCGGTGAGCCCGAGTGCGAGCGTCGCGGTGGTCATGCCCGCTGCCAGGTCGTTCGGGCGAACAGCCCCTGCGGCCGCACCAGCAGCAGGACCAGGATGATCGCGAACACCACGGCCTCGCGCGCCCCGGACCCGAGCAACGCCACCGTGCCGACCTCGACGCCGGCGATCAGATAGGCCCCGACCACGGCGCCGCCGATGCTCCCCACTCCGCCCAGGACGATCACGGCGAAGGCCTTGAGCAGCAGGGACTCGGTCATGCTCGCCTCCACCGACCCGATGTGCAGTGCGAGCAGCAGCCCCGCCGCGCCGGCCAGGCCGCCCGCCACGGCCATCGTCGCCACGCCGAGCCTGCCCGCCGAGATCCCGAGCAGCCCGCAGGTCGCGGGATCGTGCGCGAGCGCGCGCAGGGCGTGGCCCGTGCGGCTGCGCCGGACGAACACCGCGAGCCCCAGCCCGAGCACCAGTGACAGCGCGACGATGAGGACCTGCAGGGTGGTCACGGTGGTCCCCAGGAACGGGAAGGACACGATGTCGAAGGTGCCGGTGCCGATGGTGCGGACCCGGCCGTCGGTGATCTCCTCGGCGGCGGCGAACAGGACCGATCCGGCGGCGATGCTGCCGATCAGGATCGCGAGCCCGGCCGCCTCGGTCGATCGGGCCCGCGCGCGGATCGGTCGGAAGACCGCGATCTCGAGCAGGGCGCCGAGCACCGCGCCCGCGAGGATGCAGAGCGGGAGCAGCGCCGCGAACGGCATCCCGGCATCACTGAGCAGGTAGCCGGTCAGCGCGGCGGCGACGAGCACGTTGCCGTGGGCGAGGTTGAGGACGTTCAGGACTCCCCAGGAGAGGGTGAGTCCCAGCGCGAAGACGGTGTAGACACCGCCGAGGACGATTGCGTCCCGGAGATAGTCGGCCAATGGGCACCTCGATCGGCTGCGGCGGTGGAGCCTGGACGCCTGCTGATCGCATGCGCCCGGGTATGGGAGGAGACGACCGCAGCAGGACGGAGCGGTCGTGCGGTTGTGCGGTCGTGCGGTCGTGCGGTCGGACCGAAGGGTCAGCCCCAGCGGCCGTTGATGTGGCCGGCGTCGACGGGCAGCGAGACGCCTGAGGGATGACGGTCAGTCGGGATCGGGGCGGAACTTGGGGGCGCGGCGTTCGAGGAATGCGGTGGTGCCTTCGTGGAACTCGACGGTGCCGTAGTTGTGGGTGAGGGCCTCGAAACCGTGGCGGACGGAGGGGAGGGTGAGGTCGCCGTCGAAGTCCAGCGAGATCTTGGTGAGTCGCAGGGCTTGCGGGCTGCGGGCGAGGAGGCGTTCGCACCAGTCGGTGACGACGGTGTCGAGCTCGGCGTCGGGGACGGCGCGGTTGATCAAGCCGATGCGTTCGGCCTCGGGTGCTTCGACGGTGTCGCCGAGCATGAGGATCTCCTTGGCTCGTCGGGTGCCGACGAGTTTGGGCAGGAGCTGGGTGCCGAACCAGATGGGGGAGTTGCCGAGCATGGAGTCGGTGTGGGCGAAGCGCGCGGATTCTGCGGCGAGGGCGAAGTCGCAGAGCAGGACGAGTTCGTTGCCGCCGCCGACGCACCAGCCGCGGATCTTGGCGATGACGGGTTTGCCGGTGCCGCGGATGGCTTCGGCGAGGCGGATGAGGAGCCGGGCGGTGTGGCGTCCGGAGGCGGGATCGAACGCGTTCTCCCAGGCGACGTCGCCGCCGGTGGAGAAGGCTCGGTCACCTGCGCCGGTGAGGACGACGACCCCGACGGCCGGATCGGCGTCGGCGTGGTCGAAGGCGTCGATGAGCTCTCGCATGGTCTGTTCGCGGAAGGCGTTGAGACTCTCGGGACGGGTGATGGTGATCGTCGCGACCCCGGCCGCCACGGCGTAGGCGATGTCGTTCATGCCTGCTCCGCCAACAGCGTCCGGAGGCGGTACTTCAGTACCTTGCCGCCGACGGTCGCGGGCAGGGCGTCCGTGACGACCACCCGCTTCGGGGTCTCGTACCCCGCCAACCTGGCGCGGCAGAAGGCGATCACCTCCTGCTCGTCGAGCGTCTGGCCCTCGGTGGGGACCACGACCGCGGTCACGGCCTCGCCCCACCGCTCGTCGGGCACGCCCACCACCGCCGCCCTGGCGATCGAAGCGTGCTGGTGGAGGACCGCCTCGACGCGGATCGACGAGACGTTCTCGCCGCCGGACTTCACGACGTCCTTGTAGCGGTCGACCATCACCCGCAGGCCGTCCTCGCCGTAGGTGCACATGTCGCCGGAGTGGAACCAGCCGCCGCGGAAGGCCTCGCGCGTTGCGGCCTCGTCGCGGTAGTAGCCGGAGAACATGGCGGGGGAGCGGTACACGGCCTCACCGGGGACGCCCGGGCGGTCGCGCAGCGACGCACCCTCCTCGTCGACGACGGTGGAGCCCAGCATCGGTGCCGGGACGCCGACGTAGTTGGTCTCCGGGGCGGTACGGCGATGCAGCTCGGGCCAGCGACCCGGCCAGAACCGGTGGCAGGCGATCGCCTCGGTCTGGCCGAAGATCCCGACGAACTGGACGCGGCCTCCGCACAGGGCCGTCAAGCGGTCGGCGAGGTCGGGCTCGATCGCCGTCCACCCGAAGATGATCACCTCGATCGAGGTCAGGTCGTACTCGGCCGGCCGGGCCTCCACCTCGCGCGCGATGTCGGCGAGGAACTGGGGGGACCCGCCCCACAGCGCGGTGACCCGGTCCACCGTGGCGGAGCGGGCGATCGCCGACGGGACCGGTTTGCGGCCGAGCACGACACTGCCGCCGGACAGGAACGCCGCGAGCACGTAGGCGTGGTCGCCGATGTGGTAGACGACGGGCAGGAAGCTGGACAGCCGGACGTCGCCCTCGCGGGGCAGGTTGCGGGTGTATGCCAGCGCGTGGGTCATGGCAGCCGCGTAGGAGTAGGTGTGGGAGACCATGACCGCCTTGGGCATGGAGGTCGTGCCGGAGGTCGGCAGGATCTCCCAGATGTCGTCCCCGTGGATCCGGACCTCGGGCTGCTCGGCCGAGGCCGCCGTGACCGCCTCGCGGAAGTCCGGGACCCCGGCCGGACCCGCCGCCACACCCCGCAGGAACGCGACCGGGCCGACTCCGGCGCCCGAGAGCACCGCCCCCCGGCTCTGCCAGAGGTCGGCATCGACCACCGCGATCCGGGCCTCGGTCAGCCGGAGCACGTGGGCGAGCATGTCATCGGCCATCATCGGGTTGAGGGGGACGGCGACGAGCCCGGCCTTGGCCACGGCCAGCTTCGTCAGGTACGCCTCGACCGAGTTCTCGACCAGCAGCGCCATCCGGTCCCCGCGCCGCACCCCCTGACCGAGCAGGTGGTTCGCCATCCGGGTCGCCAGGTCGTCGGCCTGCGCATAGGTGACCGTCGCGTACCCCGGATCGGCGACCGCGTCGGGCGCGGCGATGATCGCGGTCCGCTCGGGCTCGCTCCAGCTGAGCCGCTCGAGGATGTCACCGACAGCGACTCGGTTCCAGCGCTCGTCGTTGCGACGGTCGTAGAGCCGTTCGACGTCGAGGGCGGGCAGACCGTCGGTGTCCGGGGAGGTCGAAGTCATGTGGTGTGGGCCTTCCCGTTGCTCGCCGGCTGGAGGTGCGCGGAGGGCCTCGTCGTCGCGACGTCGGCTACGGTCCCGTTCACCGGTTCGCACCGGCCCGCTACCGCGTGACCGCGAGCGGCGCCGGTGACCAGCGCGATCTTGTCGTCCAGCCGTCCCATGGAGCTCTCCTCGTCGTCGAAGCGTGCTGTGGGGTAGAACGGGGTTCAGGTGGCGGGGACGTACTCGCCCCGCGTCCAGGCGTCGCGGATCGCGAACTTCTGGATCTTCCCGCTGAGGGTCTGCGGGTACTCGCCGACGAAGACCCAGGTCGAGGGCACCTTGTAGCCCGAGAGTCGGGGACGCAGGAAGGCCACCAGCTCGTCGGGGGTCACCTCGTGCCCGTCCTTGACGATCACGAAGGCGCCGACGGCCTCGCCGTAGTAGTCGTCGGGCAGGCCGACGACCGCGGCGCCGGCGAGGGCCTCGTGGCGGAAGAGCTCGTCCTCGATCTCGCGCGGGTAGACGTTCTCCCCACCGCGGATGATCATGTCGGTGGTGCGGCCGGCGACGGTGACGTAGCCGCGGTCGTCCATCGAGCACAGGTCGCGGGTGTGCAGCCAGCCGTCGGGGTCCAGCGTGGCGGCGGTCGCCTCCGGGTTGTCGTGGTAGCCCTGCATCGTGTGGTAGCCGCGGGTGAGCAGCTCGCCCAGCTCGCCGCGGCGCAGGGTCTCGCCCGTCTCCGGGTCGGCGATGCGGATCTCCACGCCGGGCAGGGGGCGGCCACTGGTGAGCGCCTTGTCGTCGATCGTGTCGTCGACGGTCGTCATCGTGATGACGCCGCTGGTCTCGGTCTGTCCGAAGACGATGGTGAAGTCGACGCCGAGCGCGTGCTCGAACCGCCGCACCATCTCCGCCGGCACCGGTGCGCCGCCGGAGATCAGCGAGCGCAGTGACGTGAGGTCGCGGGTGCCGAATGTGGGGTGGGCCATCATCGCGGCGACCATCGTCGGCACCGGGTTGGTGATGGTGACCCGCTCCTCCTCGACGAGCGTGAGCGCCAGCCCGGCCTCGAAGTTCGTGACGACGAGGGTGCCGGCGAGCGACAGGCAGCCCATGCTGGCGAGTACACAGCCGCCCACGTGGAACATCGGCAGCACGGCGAGCCAGACGGCGCCGTCGCGGCCGCCGGCGCGGACGGCGGACTGCCGGGGGTCGTCGACGAGGCCGCGGTGCGGGATCATCGCGCCCTTGGGGGTGCCGGTCGTGCCGGACGTGTACTGGATCTGGGCAGGGCTGGTGGGGGAGACCTCGGGCAGCGGGGTCGTCGGGTCGCCGGAGGCCAGGAAGCCCGCCCAGTCGTCGAGGGGGACGACCTCGCGCAGGCCGGGGAGGTCGGCTGCCACGGCGCGGGCGATGTCGAGCATCGCGGTGCCGCGGAACTCGCCGTGGCTGAAGCACGAGACGGCCTTCGACTGGCGCAGGCTGAACGACAGCTCGGCGGCGCGGAACGTCGGGTTGATCGTCACCATGACCATGCCCGCGAGTGCTGCACCGCACTGGAACACGGTGTACTCGGGGATGTTCGGCGCCCAGATCGCGACGTGGTCGCCGGGGGAGTACCGGGCCAGCAGCGCGCGGGCGCACGCCTCGGCGTCGCGCAACAGCTCGGTGTAGGTCCAGCGGCGCCGGTCCGGCCCGGCCACGCCCTCGACGACGGCCGCCCGGTCCGGCGCCATCGCCACGGCGCGGCGGAGCAGGTCGCCGACGGTCATGTCCAGCACGGGTGGGCCGGCCGGCCCGATCTCGTGGGCGTGCTGCCGAACTGCGTCGGTCATGGCTGCTCCGGTGTCGGCCCCGGTTCGAGACCGAGGATGCGGACGGCGGTGTCCTGCAGCAGCGCCGCCACGTCGGGCGCCTCGAGACCGCTGCGGTGGCGGAGGATCGAGTGGATCGACGAGATGGCTGCGTGGACCAGCACCTGGGCCTGCTGCGGCGCGAGCTCGGGGCGCACGGCGCCCAGCACGTCGAGCCAGAGATCGACGTAGTGGCGTTGCTTCCAGCGCAGCCGGCGCAGGTCGGCGTCGGGCAGGCCCCGGGCCTCCTGCAGGTAGACCTGGCACAGGGTGCGCTCGTCGATGGTGAACCGGACCTGACCCGCGACCAGTGCGACCAGGGTGGCGCGCGGATCGGACTCCGACCGCAAGCCGGTCTCCGCGTCGGCGAGGAGTCGGTCGACGACCCGGTCGAGCAGCTCGACCAGGATCGCGTTCTTGCTGTCGAAGTGCCGGTAGACGCCGGAGCCGACGATGCCGGCTGCTGACCCGATGTCGGTGAGGTTGACCCCCTGGTAGCCGTGGCGGGCCATGAGGTCCGCGGCCGCGTCGAGGATGCGTTCCCGGCGATCGGGATCCCGCACGGCAGCGCCCTTGCCGCGCCGCCGCCCCGGTGGATCGTGGATCGGGGTGACCAAGTGAATGTCCAATCTGTGGTCGGTGTCATGCGGCGATGGCAGGTCGGAAGGAGTTCCCGATACGCCGACCGAGGGTGGGCGAGCGAAGAGTAGGACGTAGATGGCGTTGTGGGAAGCAAAAAGTCGTCGGGGTTTACAGCGATATGGTCGGACCGCTACCGTCCGACTGGTCAACGATCGTTCACTCAGCGACGAGTTTTCGCTGATACGAAGTGATCGGCTCTTCACTTGAATCGTGCTCGCCACGCAGACGTGCTGCTGTCACACCGTCATCTCGAGGAGCCGTCCATGACCGACCGCATGCGCTTCGGCGTGTTCCACGCCCCGTACCACCTGCCCATGGGGCAAAACCCCACCCTCGCCCTGCAGCGCGACATCGAGTTCGTCCAGATGCTCGACCGCCTGGGTTTCGACGAGGCGTGGATCGGTGAGCACCACTCGTGTGGATGCGAGCTGATCGCGGACAATCTGTTGTTCATCGCGAACGCCCTGCCACAGACGAAGCACATCAAGCTGGGCACCGGCGTGCTCTCGCTGCCTTACCACAACCCGCTCTGGGTGGCCGACCGCATCATCCTGCTCGACCACCTCAGCAAGGGTCGCGCCATGCTCGGGCTCGGCCCGGGGGCGCTGACCACCGACGCCTACATGATCGGGATCGATCCGCTGGAGCAGCGCAACGCGCTGGAGGAGGGCACCGACGTCCTCAAGCGTCTGCTCGTCGGCGAGACCGTCTCGATCAAGACCGACCGCTACACGCTCGTCGAGGCACGCACGCAGCTGCGGCCGTACTCGGACTTCGAGGTGGCGGTCGCGGCGGTCGCCTCGCCCACCGGGCCACGGATCGCCGGCAAGTACGGCGACGGCATCCTCTCGATCGGCGCGACGATGTCGGCGATGGCTCCCGACGGCGTCGACACCCTGGCGCTGCACTGGGACGTGATGGAGGAGGTCGCGGCCAAGCACGGCCAGGTCGCCGACCGCTCCAAGTGGCGGCTCGTAGGTCCCATGCACATCGCCGAGACGCGCGAGCAGGCCCGCGAGGACGTCAAGCACGGCATCGATGCCTGGTTCGACTACTTCCAGGACGTGCAGTCCGCGGTGCACTTCGAGGTGGCCGGCAAGAGCACCGAGGAGCGCACCGACTTCGTCATCAACTCCGGCCTCGGCGTCATCGGCACCCCGGACGACGCCATCGAGCAGATCTCGAAGCTGGCGGCGCAGTCCAGGGGCGGGTTCGGTGCCTACCTCGTGATGACCCACGAGTGGGCCGATGTGCGCACCACCGAGAAGTCCTACGAGCTCATGGCGGAGCGGGTGTTCCCGGCGTTCCAGGACTCGGTCGGATCGCTGCAGGCCAGCGCCCAGTGGGCGGCCACCGAGCGCAGCCGCCTCGGCGGGGATCAGATGAAGAGCGTCCTGAACGCCATGGAGAAGCACAAGCAGGAGATGGCGGCCGCCGCGGCGGCCGGCACCGCCTCCTGAGCATCGGAGCCTCCCACCACATGATCATCGACACGGTGTTCGACCCCGCTGCCGAGCCCGGCGCGGCGGCGGAGGTCGAGCGCGCAGGCTTCACGGGTGCGTGGGTCATCGAGTCCGTTCGGGACCCGTTCATCGTCCTCGCCAGGGCGGCCGACGCGACCCGCAGCATCGAACTCGGTACGGGTGTGGCGATCGCGTTCGCGCGCAGCCCGATGACGCTCGCGCAGAGCGCGCACGACGTGCACCGCCTCAGCGGCGGCCGGCTCCTGCTCGGTCTCGGCTCGCAGGTGCGCCCGCACATCACCCGGCGCTTCGGTATGCCCTGGTCGCAGCCTGCGGCCCGGATGCGCGAGTACGTGCTGGCGCTGCGGGCGATCTGGGCGGCGTGGAACGACGGCGTCCCGCTGGACTTCCGCGGCGACTTCTACTCCCACACCCTGATGACGCCCACGTTCGATCCCGGACCGAGCGGGTTCGGTGCACCGCCGGTCTTACTGGGCGGGGTCGGTCGGCGCATGACGGCGGTCGCCGGCGAGGTGGCCGACGGGTTCCTCTGCGGCCCGTTGACCACCGTCGAGTCGTTCCGGACGCACACCCTGCCCGCGCTCGAGGCCGGCCGGGCGCGCTCGGACCGGCCGGACTTCACGGTCGCAGGCATGCCGCTGGTCGTGACCGGAGTCGACGCGGCCACCACCGACCGCGTTGCAGCCGCGACGCGCAAGCGCATCGCCTTCTACGCCTCGACGCCCGCGTACCGGCTGGTGCTGGAGGTGCACGGCTGGGGTGGGCTGGCCGACCGGCTGCACGGGATGTCCCGGGACGGGCGCTGGGACGACATGGCCGATCTCGTCGACGACGACGTGCTCGACGCGTTCGCCGTGATCGCCGAGCCCGGCGACGTCGCCGCCGCGCTGCGCAAGCGGTGGGGCGGCCTCGCGGACCGGTTGATCGCGACCTTCGCCGCCGACCCCGGCGTCGAGATCCTGCCGCAGATCGCCGGCGGGGCCGCCGCGTGACCCCCGACATCGACGACCTGCGCGCGCTGGGCAACGAACATCGGTTCGCGTTGGATCAGGACGGCAACCGGCGGGTGCTGATCTCGAACGACGCCGAGGAGGGCCCGCGGGCCTTCGCCGAGCGCCGTGACCCTGTCTACGGGGGCGCTGAGATGCCACTGCCCGACCTGTTCAGCCTCGACGGCCGCGTCGCGATCGTGACCGGCAGCTCGTCCGGGCTCGGCGTGGGGTTCGCGACGACCCTCGCCCAGGCGGGCGCTGCCGTGGTGCTCGCCGCCCGGCGCGTCGACCGCGTCGAGAAGCTCGCCGCCGAGCTGACGGAAGCAGGTCACCGGGCCGTCGCCGTCGCCACCGACATCGCCGACCAGGACGACTGCCGGCGGGTGGTGCAGGCCGCGGTGGCCGAGTTCGGCCGTCTCGACGTGCTGGTGAACAACGCCGGGATCGGCGCGATCGTGCCTGCACACCGGCAGGACGCCGCGGAGTTCCGCGAGATCCTCGCGGTCAACATCGCGGGAACGCACTGGATGTCGCTGGCCGCAGCGGACGCGATGCAGTACGGCGGTGCGATCGTCAACATATCCAGCGTGTTGGCGCTCAGCACGGCGAGCAGCCCGCAGGCCGCGTACGCCGCGAGCAAGGCCGCGATCCTCGCGCTCACCCGCGACCTGGCCCAGGAATGGACCGGCCGGCGTGGCATCCGGGTCAACGCCGTCGTCCCCGGTTTCTTCGCGACCGAGATGACCTCCGACCACGTCGACGCCGGGCACTTCGACGCCCTGCTGGACCGGATCCCGGCCGGTCGGCTCGGCGAGCCCGGGGACCTCTCGGGGGCGCTGCTGTACCTGGCGAGCGCCGCGTCGAGCTACGTGACCGGGCAGACGGTCGTGGTCGACGGCGGATTCGTGATCACGTGAACGGCAAAGACAGGAGCGGGATGAAGGACGTCATACGGATCGGGTGCTTCGCAGCGTTCTGGGGTGATCGGCCGAGCGCGGTCCAGGACATCCTGGACGGGGCCGATGTCGACTACCTGGTGGCGGATTATCTGTCCGAGATCACCATGGCGCTGCTCGCCCGGACCCGGGCGAAGGATCCCGAGGCCGGGTACGTCGCCGACGCCGTGACCACGATCGTCCCGGTGCTCGGCCAGGTCGCCGAACGCGGCATCAAGGTCGTCGTCAATGCCGGCGCGCTCAACCCGGTCGCCTGTGCACGCGCGCTGCGCGCCGCCGTCGCCGAGGCCGGGCTGTCGTTGCGCGTGGCCGCGGTGGAGGGCGACGACCTGCTGCCGCGGGCCGTGGAGGTGCTGGCAGCCTCGCCGACCGACATGGTCACGGGCGCGGTCGTCCCGGCGGGGCCGAGCTCGCTCAACGCCTACCTGGGCGCCCGCCCGATCGCCACCGCGCTGGCCGCGGGCGCCGACGTCGTCGTGACGGGTCGCTGCGTCGACGCCGCCGTCGTGCTGGGCCCGTTGATGCACGAGTTCGGTTGGAAGGACGACGAGTACGACCTGCTCTCGGCGGGCTCACTGGTGGGGCACATCGTCGAGTGCGGTCCGCAGTGCACCGGCGGCAACGTCACCGACTGGGCCGACGTGCCCGGCTGGGAGAACATGGGCTACCCGCTCGCGGAGTGCTTCCCCGACGGCACGGCGGTGATCACCAAGCCGGCCGGCACGGGCGGTCTGGTCACCCCGGCCACGGTCGGCGAGCAGGTGCTCTACGAGATCGGCGACCCCGGTGCGTACCTCATGGCCGATGTGACGTGCGACTGGCGCGAGGTGCGGCTGGAGCAGGACGGACCCGACCGGGTCCGCGTCGCCGGCGCCCGTGGCCGGGCCGCCACGACGACGTACAAGGTGACCGCGACCTACGTGCAGGGGTACCGCGCGCTGACGACCGCGATGTTCGCCGGGGTGGGCGCGGCCGGGAAGGCCCGGCGGATGGCCGAGGCGCTACTCACCCGCACCGCCCGGATCGCCCGCGACCGCGAGCTCGGAGCGCTGTCCGAGACCTCCGTCGAGATCGTCGGGGCCGGCGACATCATGGGCTTCGAGCGGGACGACACCGCCACCGAGGCTGTCGTCAAGATCGGCGTCACCGGGCCGGACAAGGCGACCCTGGAGGTGTTCGCCCGCGAGTTCGCCGGGTTCGCGCTGGTGGCGCAGGGGATGACCGGGATGTTCGCCGGCCGGCCCCGCGTCGCGCCGGTCTTCGCCGTCCACCACCTGCGTGCCGACAAGGCGTCGACGCCGGTCACGGTGCTCCTGGACGACGAGCGCGCCACGGTCGAGATCGCCCCGGGTGATCCCGACGCCGTCACCGGCACGCCCGTCCTCGACGAGGCGGTGCCCGCCGTGGACGGTCAGGAGGTGCCGCTGCTGCGGATCGCGACCGGCCGCAGCGGCGACAAGGGCAATCTCGCCAACATCGGCCTGATCGCCCGCAGACCCGAGTTCACGCCGGTGCTCGCCGAACAGGTCACCGCGGAACGAATCGCCGCGCACTTCGCACACGTGCTGCACGGGGGCGTCCGGCGCTGGGCGCTGCCGGGCATGTCGGCGATCAACATCGTGCTCGACGAGGTGCTCGGCGGGACCGGTGGCACGTCCACCCTGCGCTACGACCCGCAGGGCAAGTCCTACGCCGCGATGCTGCTGACGATGCCCGTCCGGGTGCCGGCCGGGCTGCTGGATTCTGGACCGCTGGAATCTGGGCTGCTGGATTCTGGGCTGCTCCCGTGAGCCTCCCCGAGAAGGTGCTCGTCGCCAACCGCGGCGAGATCGCCGTCCGCATCATGCGCACGCTGCGCCGCCTCGGCATCCGGTCGGTGGCCGTGTACCACGCGGTCGACGCCCGGTCGCGGCACGTCCGCGACGCCGACGAGGCGGTCGAGCTGACGGGTACGACGCCCGTCGCGGCCTACCTCGATGCCGACCAGATCGTCGTGGCCTGCCGCGCGACCGGCGCCGACGCCCTCCATCCAGGCTTCGGGTTCCTCTCCGAGCGGGCGACGTTCGCCGAGGCCGTGGCCGCTGCCGGGATCACGTTCGTCGGCCCGCCGCCGGACGCGATCCGCGCGATGGGCGACAAGATCGAGTCGAAGCGGTTGGCGGTCCTCGCCGGCGTGCCGACACTGCCCGGGTCCGACGACGCGCTCGCCGACGTCGACGCGGCGCTGGCCGAGGCCGAGCGCATCGGCTACCCGGTGCTGATCAAGGCCAGCGCGGGCGGCGGTGGCAAGGGCATGCGCATCGCCCGCAGCGCCGAGCAGTGCCGCGCGGCGTTCGACCGCTCCAGCAGCGAGGCCGAGGCCAGCTTCGGCGACGGCCGGGTCTTCCTCGAGCGCTACGTCGACCGGCCACGACACATCGAGATCCAGCTGCTCGCTGACGCGCACGGCAACGTCGTGCACCTCGGCGAGCGGGAGTGCTCCATCCAGCGCCGCTACCAGAAGGTCGTGGAGGAGGCGCCCTCCCCGTTCGTCGGGCCCGAGCTGCGCGCGGAGCTGGGCGCGGCCGCGGTGTCGCTGGCCCGCAAGGTCGGCTACACCTCAGCGGGCACCGTCGAGATGGTGATGGACACCGACGGCAAGGCCTACTTCCTGGAGATGAACACCCGCCTGCAGGTGGAGCACCCGGTCACGGAGCAGGTCACGGGCATCGACATCGTCGAGCAGCAGCTGCGCGTGGCCGCCGGGGAGAAGCTGGCGTTCACCCAGGACGACGTGACGATGACCGGCAGCGCCATCGAGGCCCGGATCTACGCCGAGGACGCGTACGCGGGTTTCGTACCGGCGATCGGGCCGCTGCGGCTGGTGCGCTTCCCGTCCGGCCCTGGCGTCCGCGTCGACCACGGCGTGCGCCAGGGCGACGCGGTCACCGCCGCGTTCGACCCGATGATCGCCAAGGTCGTCGGGTACGGCGCGACGCGCGCGGAGGCGATGGACCGCCTCTCCGGCGCGCTGCGGGAGACCGTTCTGCTCGGCACGACGACGAACACGGCGTTTCTCGCCGACGTCGTCGAGCACCCGGACTTCGCGTCCGGCGACACCCACACCGGGTTCCTCGACGAGCACCCCGAGCTGACCGCACCCGTCGTCGCCGACGCAGCGACCGAGCGGCTGCTCATCGCCGTGGCCGCGTTGCACAGCTCGCGCTTCGACCGCCGCTTCGACGTGCCCGAAGCCCATGCAGGAGTAGGGGAGTGGCGCCCGTGAGCGTGCAGATCGCGCTGGACGAGCCGCGCGAAGTACGGGTGACCCGTAGCGGAGACACCGCCACCGTCTGGATCGACGGCGTCGCGGTCCCCGCCAGCACCCGCCCCGACGGCGGCGCAACCGAGATCACCGTGGACGAGCGCCGCGAGAAGATCTGGGTCGTCGCCGGACGCGACACCGTGTTCGTGCACGCCTTCGACCGGGCATGGGCGCTCGAGGTCGTCGACCCGGTGGAGGCGTCGCTGCGCGCGGGCCAGTCCGTCGACGCGGCGACCGCCCCGATGCCCGGCGTGCTCGTCGCGGTGTCGGTCGCGGCGGGCGACGAGGTCACCGACGGCCAGGTGGTCGCGGTGATCGAGAGCATGAAGATGCAGACCGAGATCAGGGCTCCGCGCGCCGGCGTCGTGGAGCGGGTGCCCGTCGCTGTCGGCGAGAGCTTCGGACAGGGCGCGCCACTGATCGTGCTCGTCGCGCTCGAGGAGGGCGAATGAGACGCATCGTCTCGCAGATCGACACGAGTTCCGACGCCTACCGGACGAACCGGGAGCACAACCTCGGGCTGCGCAAGCAGTTGCTCGACGCGCTGTACGTGGCCCGTGAGCAGCGGCCCCAGCGGGCGCTGGACCGGCTCGCGGAGCAGGGCAAGCTCACCGTGCGGGCCCGGCTGCGGCTGCTGCTGGACCCCGGCACCCCGTTCCTGGAGCTCTCGCCGCTGGCGGCCTCTCAGGCGTACGACGGGGACGCGCCGCAGGGCCTGGTGGTGACCGGCATCGGGGTGGTCAACGGCCGCGAGGTCATGGTGATCGCCGGCGACAGCTCGCTCAAGGGCGGGTCCTGGTACCCGCTGTCGGTGCGCAAGACCATCCGCGCACTGGACATCGCGCGGGAGAACCGGCTGCCGGTGGTGCACCTGATCGACTCCGGCGGCGCGTTCCTGCCGCTGCAGGACGAGCTGTACGCGCTGGGCGGGCACACGTTCCACAACCAGTGCCTGCTCTCGGGCATGGGCATCCCGCAGGTCGCCGTGGTGCTGGGCAACTGCACCGCGGGCGGGGCCTACCTGCCGACCCTCTGTGACCAGTCGATCATGGTCCGCGGCACCGGACACGTGTTCCTGGCCGGGCCGCCGCTGCTCAAGGCGGCCACCGGCGAGGAGGTCACCGCGGACGAGCTGGGCGGCGCCGACATGCACACCTCCGTCTCGGGCACCGCCGACTACGCGGTCGACACCGAGGAGGAGGGCATCGCGCTCGCCCGCGACGTCGTCGGCACGTGGGCACGACCGCAGAAGGCGCACGCCGACCTGCGCGCTCCGGAGGATCCGTACTACGACCCCGACGAGCTGTACGGGATCATCCCGGACGACATCAAGAAGCAGTTCGACATGCGCGAGGTCATCGCCCGCGTCGTCGACGGCAGCATGTTCCACGAGTTCAAGCCCGACTACGGCAACACCCTCGTCACCGGCTGGGCGTACATCTGGGGCATCAAGGTCGGCATCCTCGGCAACAACGGGGTGCTGTTCTCCGAGGCGGCGAACAAAGCCACCCAGTTCATGCAGCTGTGCGACCGCGACGGCACGCCGCTGGTCTTCCTGCACAACGTCACCGGCTTCATGGTCGGCAAGCAGTACGAGCGCCGCGGCATCACCAAGGACGGCGCGAAGATGCTGATGGTCCAGGCCAACGTCACCGTGCCGAAGATCTCGTTGCTGGTGCACGCCTCGCAGGGTGCTGGCAACTACGCGATGGCCGGTCGCGCATGGGGCCCGCGCTTCCTGTTCGCCTGGCCCAACTCCCGCTCGGCGACGATGGGTGCCGAGCAGGCGGTGAAGACGCTCACCCAGGTGCGCGTGGCCAGCATGAAGCGGCAGGGCCTCGAACCCGATCCCGATCAGCTGGAGCAGATCCAGCACGAGGTCGGCGACTACTTCGAGCGCACGTCCAGCCCGTTCCACCTCACGTCGGAGATCCGCGACGACGGGCTCATCGACCCCACCGACACCCGCAACACGCTCGGCATGGCCCTGTCGGCATCGCTGAACGCCCCCATCGTGCGGACGCCCGGTGGCGTCCTGCGCATCTAGGAGTTGACCAATGCCAGAAGAGACAGCGGAAGCAGTGCTCTACGAGGTCCGCGACCGCGTCGCGTGGATCACGATCAACCGTCCCGAGGCGCGCAACGCGCTGAACAAGGCGGCCCGTGACGGGGTCCGTGCCGCGTTCGTCCGCTTCAACGCCGACGAGAATGTCGCGGTCGCCGTCCTGACCGGTGCCGGCGACAAGGCGTTCTGCGCGGGCGGTGATCTCAAGGAGATGGCCGACAGCTCGCTGCGGATCCCGCCCCGGGACTTCATGGTCTACCTCGGCCGCACCCTCAAGGTCGACAAGCCCGTCATCGCAGCGGTCAACGGAGTGGCGTACGCAGGCGGGTTCCTGCTGGCGCAGCAGGTCGACCTCGTCGTGGCCGCCGACCACGCGCGGTTCGCGATCACCGAGGCGAAGGTGGGTCGTGGCTCGCCGTGGGCGGCGCCCCTGCCGTGGCTCATGCCGCCGCGGGTGGCGATGGAGATGCTGATGACGGCCGAGCCGATCTCGGCGCAGCGCGCCTACGAGCTGGGCCTGGTCAACAAGGTCGTCCCGGCGCAGGACCTGGTCGCCGAGACCCAGAAGCTCGCCTCGACGATCGCCGCGAACGCGCCCCTGTCGGTGCAGGCGGCGAAGGCGCTCGTCTACTCGTCGGCGGAGATGGGCTGGACCGCGGCGCTCGACGCCGGCGACCGGATCTACGAGCGCGTCTACCTGTCCGAGGACGGGCAGGAGGGGCCGCGCGCCTTCAAGGAGAAGCGCAAGCCGGAGTGGATGGGCCGGTAGGTTGTCATGAACATCGCCTGGTGGTTGGAACGCAGCTTCTGGGAGTACCCCGACAAGCAGGCCGTGGTGGACGCGGACGGGACGGCGATCAGCTACCGCGAGCTGCGCAGCCTGTCCAACCGCATCGGCAACGTCCTCGCTGCACACGGGGTGGGGGAGGACGACGTGGTGGTCTCGGCGATGCCGGATCATCACCTGCACGTCGCCTCGTTCTACGCGACGCTGCGGCTGGGCGCGGCGTTCAGCGGGCTGAACTACAAGCTGCACCCGTCGAAGCCACTGGGCGACGCGCGCCACTGCGGGGCGAAGGTGGCGATCGTCGCTCCTGAGCACGTGGAGCTGGGGCGCAGGCTGGCGGCCGAGTCCGGCGTCGAGACGGTGCTGGTGACGACGGGCGCCGAGCACGGGCTGCCCGCGCTCGACGAGCTCGTCGCCGGTGCTTCGGACGACCTGCGGATCACCGAGCGCAACGCCGACGACGTCGCCGCGATCAACTTCACCTCGGGTACGTCGGGGGTCTCGAAGGGTGTCACGTTCACCCACGGGACCCTGCAGAACTCCGCGTGGGGCGCGGTCTTCCTGGGCGGCGTGACCAGCAGCTCCCGCAACCTGTCGCTGGTCGGGATGTACCACAGTGGCGGCATCCACGACTCGGTCCGCATGATCATGGCCGGCGGCACCATCCTGTGGAGCAACGGCTGGGACGTCGACCGGGTCGTACGGATCCTGCTGGAGCAGAAGCCGAACTGGGCATACTGGATCATCCCGACGATGATGCGGGACCTCATGCGGCATCCCCGCTGGCCCGAGGTCGATCTGACGGGGTTCCGCACCTACGTCGCAGGCGAACCGGTGCCGGTCGACGTGCGCGACGCCCTGCTCGCCAAGGGCGCCCAGGTCGGCAACATGTACGGCCTCACCGAGGCGATGCCGGTGTGCGTGCTGGGCCCGTCGCTCTACTACGGCGACGAGACGACCGTCCCCGTCGGCTCGTCGGGGCGTCCCGGCAAGGGCTTCGTCACAGCGGTGCTCAAGGACCCCGCCACCGGTGCGGTGCTCGAGGGGAACGACGTCGAGGGCGAGGTGTGCATCGCAGGGGACGTCGTGACGCCCGGCTACTTCGGCGACCCCCAGCGCACCGCAGAGGCGTTCGACGACGAGGGGTTCCTGCACACCCGCGACCGCGCCTACCGCGACCCCGACGGCTGGTGGTTCATCCGCGGCCGCACCGACGACATCATCAACTCCGGTGGCGAGAAGCTGTCGCTCCTGGAGGTCGACGCCGTGCTCATCGCCCATCCCGACGTGGTCGACGCCGGCTGCGTCGGGATCGCGCACGAGCGTTTCGGCGAGGTGCCGGCGGCGTTCGTGCAGGTCGGCGGCGGGCTCACCGAAGCGGCGATGCGCGACCTGCTCGACGCGCACTGCATCGCCACCTTCGAGAGATGGAAGCGCCCGCGGCTCTACGTCCTGGTCGACGAGGTACCGCGGACCCCGGCGAAGCGCAGCAAGATGGCCGCAGCCATGCGGGCGCAGCTCGAGGGACTGACGGTCGCCGACGCCGACGGCGTCACGACCCTCGGTGCACTGCACAAGGAGACCCCGACATGAACCAGAACATCTCCAGCCGGTTCGCCGATCTCGTGGGCATCCGGTACCCGGTCGTGCAGGAGGGGCTGGGGCCCTACAGGACGGTCAACCTCGCCGCCGCCGTGTCCAACGCCGGCGGCCTCGGCACGGTGAGCATCCCCGGCATCTCCGAGGAGCCCACCAAGGGCGCGGCGATCCTGCGGGAGTACATCGAACAGACGTGCGCCCTCACCGACAAGCCGTTCGCCGTGAACGTGCCGGTGGGCCGGGCGGGGAACGGCGAGGTCCTGCCGTTCAGCGCCGCCTACGTCGGCGCGGTCGTCGATGCGGTGCGTGACCCGGAGATCGCCCGGCGACTCCGGGTGATCACCACCTCCGCCGGCGCGCCCGGCGTCGTCCGCGGTGTCATCGCCGACAGCGGCCTGATCCACGCCCACAAGGTCGGCGGCACGCGCCAGGCCGTGCGGGCGCGGGAGGACGGCGTCGACGTGATCGTCGCGTCCGGGTTCGAGGCGGGCGGGCACACCCACGCCCGGCCTGTGCACACGCTCGTCCTCGGCCCGAATGTGGTTGCCGCCGTCGACTGCCCGGTGGTGCTGGCCGGGGGGATCCGCGACGGCGCGACCATGGCCGCGGCGCTCGCGCTGGGCGCGGACGCCGTCGCACTGGGCACCCGGTTCGTGGCCAGCCACGACAACACCGACTGGCATCCCGCCTACGCCCGACGGATCATCGACGCCGGCGAGGGCGACGACATCATCTTCTCCGCCATCTACGGCCCCTCGCGGGCGCTGCGCAGTAAGGGCGTCGACGATCTCGCCGCCATCGTCGCGGCGGGCACCATGGACCACGTCGAGCTCACCGCGTGGAAGGACGACCGTCTGATCCGCGCCCAGCGTGACGGCGTCGTCGACGACGGGATCCTGCCCGCCGGCAACGTGAGCAGCGCGATCACCGACCTGATCCACGTGGCAGAGTTCGTGCCGGGGATCGTCCGCGACGCCATCGCCGCGCTCGAGGCGCTCGGACGTCGGGTCGTCCCGGCGGACCATCGGAGAGGAACTGCGCAGTGAGCACCAGCGTCACCGACCGCTACCGAGATGCCCGGGACCTCCTGCAGAACCTGGGACGCGACTACGCCAAGGCCGTCAGCGAGTTCGCGTGGCCCGACTTCGGAGACCGCTTCAACTGGGCCGTCGACTGGTTCGACGCGACGGCGCGGGGCAACGACGGCACGGCGCTGTGGATAGTCGAGGAGGACGGGTCCGAGGCGAGGTTCACCTTCGACGAGATGGCGCGGCGGTCCGACCAGGTGGCCGCGCACCTGGCGGCCAACGGCGTGGCCCGGGGCGACCGCGTGCTCCTGATGCTGAACAACCAGGTCGAGCTGTGGGAGGCGATGCTCGCGGTGATGAAGCTCGGCGCGGTCATCCTGCCGACCACCACCGCACTGGGCCCCACCGACCTGGTCGACCGGATCGAGCGCGGCGGCGCCCGCCACGTCCTGGCCAACAGCGCTGATACGAGCAAGTTCGACGACGTGCCCGGCGCGTACACGCGGTTCGCCGTCGGGGACGCCCCGGCGGGGTGGCTGGCCTACCGCGACGCCTACGACCTCGACGTCCCGCCCGCGGAACACCCGGGCACCGCGCCGGACGACCCGCAGCTGCTGTACTTCACCTCGGGCACGACGAACAAGCCCAAGTTGGTGCTGCACACGCAGGTCTCCTACCCCGTCGGGCACCTGGCCACGTCGTTCTGGGTGGCGGCCAAGCCCGGTGACGTGCACCTGAACATCAGCTCGCCGGGCTGGGCGAAGCACGCGTGGAGCTGCTTCTTCGCGCCGTGGATCGCGCAGGCGACGATCTTCATCTACAACTACTCGCGCTTCGACCCGGCGAAGCTGCTCGACCAGATCCGCCGGGTCGGGGTGAACACCTTCTGCGCGCCGCCGACGGTGTGGCGGATGCTGATCAAGGCCGACCTGTCCGGTGGCCCGGGCGCGCTGCGCGAGTTGCTCTCGGCGGGCGAGCCGCTCAACCCCGAGGTCATGGAGCAGGTG
>NZ_JBHSIR010000032.1:0-85464 GCF_042653605.1 Pseudonocardia sp. GCM10023141 | reverse complement strand
TGGACTAAAGACGCCGACACGATCATCGCGAAAGCCCACCGTCAATCAACTTCCGGCACGCGACACTAGGACTGCTGCCGCCACGACGGCAGCCACAGTTGCGCCTCCCACATCGCGGGGGTGATCGGCTGGCCGACGAGGATGGGCCACAGCCAGATGAAGTTGGCGACGATCACGCCGATCCACAGCCCGACGACGAGCAGGCCGGTCTGGCGGCGTTCCTTCGAGGCACCGGCCCTGCCGAGCACCTCGCCCATCACGAGCACGGTGGCGATCACGAGGAACGGCACCACCGGCGCCATGTAGAAGAAGTACATCTGGCGGTCGATGTTGATGAACCACGGCAGGATGCCCGAGCCGTAGCCGAAGAGCACCCCGGCGTAGCGCCAGTCGAACCGTGCGAACGTGCGCCACAGCGAGAACGCCAGCACCGCCAGCGCCGGCCACCACAGCGCCGGGGTGCCGATCAGCATCACCGCGCTGACGCACTCGGTGCCACCGCAGCCGGTGACCTGTGACCCGGACGCGTAGTAGTAGAGCATCGGGCGCAGCCCCATCGGCCAGGCCCACGGCTTGGACTCCCACGGGTGCACGCCCGCCGCCTGGGTGGTGAGGCCGTCGTGGAACGCCAGCACCTCGCCGCCGTAGGACCAGAGCCCGCGCAGCGCGTCCGGGATGATCGACGTGCCGGTGAGGCGTTCGCCGACCGCGTGCCGGTCGTAGGCCGTCTCGCTGCCGAACCAGGCCCACCAGGTGGACAGGTAGGCCAGCAGCGGCACCAGCAGCAGTGCCCACAGCGCGGGCCCCAGGTCGCGCACGATCGTGCCGCGCAACGGCCGCTCGACGCCCGCGGCGCGGCGGGCCGCCATGTCCCAGAGCACCACGAGCACGCCGAACCCGGCCACCCAGTAGAGCCCCGACCACTTGACCCCGCAGCCGAGCCCGAGCAGCACGCCGGTGGCGAGGCGCCACCAGCGGAAGCCCAGCCGCGGGCCGTAGGGGGAGTCCGCGATGCGGCCCTCGAGCATGACGACGGCCAGCCGGGCCCGCACGTCGTCGCGGTCGCGGACCAGCGTGGTGAAGGCGGCCGTCACCGTGAGCGCGAGGAACGCGTCGAGCATCCCCATCCTGGACTGGACGTGCGACAGGCCGTCGCAGATCAGCAGGATGCCGGCGATGCCGCCCAGCAGCGTGGAGCGGGTGAGCCTGCGGGTGACCCGGATCAGCAGCACGACGGTCAGCACGCCGGCGAACGCCGCCGAGGCTCGCCAGCCGAAACCGTTGTAGTCGAAGAGCCACTCGCCTACCGCGATGAGCTGCTTGGCCAGCGGCGGGTGCACCACGAGCGCGAAGCCGGGGTCGTCCTCGACGCCGCCGTTGCGCAGCATCTGCCAGGCCTGCGGCACGTAGTGCTTCTCGTCGAAGACGGGGGTGCCGCCGTCGGTGGGGTGGCCCAGCCCGGCGAACCGGACGGCCATGGCGATGGCGCCGAGCACGATCGTGACGAGCCAGCCGCGCAGCCGGTCGGTGGGCGGCGGCGATCCCAGCAGCGCCGTACCGGTGGCCGGACGGCGTGGTGGGGGTACGTCGCCGACCGGGAGGTTGCCGGTGCCCGGCTCGTCCTCCTGCTCCGGACGGCTCGGCATCTCGGGCCGTGGGACGACCGTGCGGGAGGTCACGACGCACGATCGTAGGCTGCGGGGCGTGACCTCCTCGTCGGCACCGAGCTCCACCACCGGTCGGCTCGTGCTCGCGGCCACCCCGCTGGGCCAGTCCCGCGACGCGTCGGCGCGGCTGGTGGACGCCATCGCGACCGCCGACGTGATCGCCGCGGAGGACACCCGGCGGCTGCGCGCACTGGCCGCCGCGCTCGGCGTCACGATCACCGGGAAGGTGATCAGCCACTACGACGCGGTGGAGGACGCCCGGATGCCGCGCCTGCTCGAGGACGTCCGCGAGGGGCGCACCGTGCTGGTGGTGTCGGACGCCGGCATGCCCGCCGTCTCCGATCCCGGCTACCGGATCGTCGCGGCGGCGGCAGCGGAGAACCTGCCGGTCACCTGCCTGCCGGGCCCGTCGGCGGTGACCACGGCGCTGGTGCTCTCGGGGGTTCCCTGCGAGCGCTTCTGCTTCGAGGGTTTCGCACCGCGACGCGATGGTGAGCGGCGCCGCTGGCTCGACACGCTGCGCACCGAGGCGCGGGCCACGGTGTTCTTCGAGTCGCCGCACCGGCTGGCCGACACGCTGGCCACGGCCGTCGACGTGCTCGGTGCCGAGCGGGCGGCCGCGGTCTGCCGGGAGCTGACCAAGACCCACGAGGAGGTGTTGCGCGGCACGCTGGCCGAGCTGGCGGCCTGGGCCGAGGAGGGTCCGGTGCGGGGCGAGATCACGGTGGTGCTGGCCGGGGCGGCGCCGTCGGCGGCACCGACCGTGGAGTCACTGGTCGGCGCGGTGCAGGAGCGGGTCGCCGACGGGGAGCGGATGAAGGACGCCGTGTCGGTCGTGGCCGCGGCCGCCGGGGTGCCGAAACGGGATCTGTACGCCGCGTCGTTGGCGGCGCAGCAGTCCGCAGGATGACGACCCGCGGGGTGCTCTGAGTCGTTCCCGAATCACGTATCAAGCGTGTCCTAAATGGTGGGTCAGCACCAATGTACTGCTGATAACTTCCGAATGTCACGCGGTCTGTGTGGCGGCGAACCGGTGCTGCCGATAACGGATCGCCGATGTTCGATCCTCGCGAATCATTCATGAGAAGGTGGCGGTGTGCGCGCTGTTCAGAAGGTTGCCCGACGAATTGGTGCGATGCTGGTGGCCTTGGCCGCGATCCTTGCGCTGGCTGTCGGTATCGGGTCGGGAACGGCCTCTGCCGAGACGGTGCGGATGGATGTTGCCAGCGGTGAAGCGGTCACCAGCAGCGGCGAGTGGGTGGCTGAGTCCGTCGAGAACGACGTTGCCATGATCGGCAGGCTCTTCTGATCATGACAACGTCGTTCTCGACGGTTCGGTCGGTTGCGGGTGGGATCAAGCGTGGGCTAAAGAGTGGATCGGCCGCGGTGTCAGCATCAGGTTTGACGCGCTACGGGACCTTCCCGACGTATCAGGACTGCCAGGCCTGGGGAAACCTCGGGAAGGCGTACGGCTGGTGGTACGACTACGCGTGTCTGCCGAACATCGGCAAGATCGAGCTGTGGGTCGCGCGTCCCTGAGTGGCGCGAACACCTCGGAACGGGAGTCAGGATCCCGCCGTCTGCGCCGGGGTGGTCCTCGTGACCCCGCGGCGGCTCTGCACAGCCCGGGCGAACGGTTCCACCACCCGCGCGGCGACCGGCCCGATCACGGCCATCAGCAGCACGTAGGTGGTGGCCAGCGCGGCCAGCCGCTCGTCGACGACGCCGTAACCGACGGCCAGCCCGGCGATGATGATCGAGAACTCCCCGCGCGCCACCAGTGCGGCCCCGGCCCGGGCGCGCCCGAGCGGCCCGATCTTCTGCCGCCGCGCCGCCCACCACCCGGTGGCGATCTTGGTGAACGTGGTGACGACGGCCAGCGCCGCGGCCCAGCCCAGCATCGGTGGGATGGACGCCGGGTCGGTGTTGAGCCCGAAGACCACGAAGAAGATCGCCGCGAACAGGTCGCGCAGCGGCTCGAGCATCTTGGTGGCGTTCTCCGCCGTCGACCCGCTGATCGCGATGCCGAGCAGGAACGCACCGACCGCGGCCGACACCTGCATGGCGGACGCGAAGCCGGCCACCAGGAGCGCCGCCCCCAGCACCTTGAGCAGGAACACCTCGCGGTCGGGGGAGTCGACCACCGCGGAGACGAAACGGCCGTAGCGCAGCGCCACCAGCAGCACGACGGCGAGCACCGCCACCGAGATCCCGACGGCGGTGAGCCCGCCGACGAACGTGACGCCCACCAGCAGTGCGGTGAGGATCGGCAGGTAGAGGGCCATGACGAGGTCCTCGAACACGAGGATCGACAGCACCACCGGCGTCTCGCGGTTACCGAGGCGCCCGAGGTCGCCGAGCACCTTCGCGATGATCCCCGACGATGAGATGTAGGTGACCCCGCCCATCACGAGCGCGCCGATCACGCCCCAGTCCAGGATCAGGGCGACGGCGACGCCCGGCGCGGCGTTGAGCACGATGTCGAGCAGCCCGGCCGTCCAGGAACGGCGCAGCCCCGTGACGAGCTCGGCCGCCGAGTACTCCAGCCCCAGCAGCAGGAGCAGCAGGACGACGCCGATCTCGCCGGCCAGCCCGGTGAAGTCCTCGATGCCGGTGAGCGGCACGAAGCCGCCCGCTCCGAAGAACAGGCCGCCGAGCAGGTAGAGCGGGATGGGGGACAGGCCGATCTTGCCGGCGAAGCGGCCGAGCAGGCCGAGTCCGAAGAAGACGGCCCCGAGCTCGATCAGTTCCAGCGCGGTGTGGTCCACCGGGGATCAGCCCCGATTGAGGATCTTGACAGCGTTGTCGAGCCCCTCCGACGTGCCGACGGTGACCATGAGGTCGCCCGCGGTCAGGGTGAAGTCGGGCGTGGGGCTCGGGTGCACCTGGCCGGCGCGCATCACCGCGACCACCGACACTCCGGTACGGGTGCGCAGCGCGGTGTCGCCGAGCGTGCGGCCGTCGAACGGGGAGCCGCTGCCGATCGGGATCTGCCGCGTGTGGATGCCGGGCAGGTCCCGGTGCTCTTCGTTGAGCTGGGCGACGAGCTGGGGGGCCCCGAGCAGGTTGGCCAGCGTGCTCGCCTCGTCGGCCGACAGTGGCAGCTCCGCCAGGCAGGCGTCCGGATCGTCGGGCTTGGAGAGGATGAGCTCGATCTTGCCGTCGCGATGGGTCACCACGCCGATCCGGCGGCCGCTGCGGAGCGCGAAATCCTTCCGTACGCCGATCCCGGGTAGGGGCGTCACCTCGACATTCACGACATTCAGGGTAGACGAGCGGCTCGCGGGCGACGCGGGGCCGGATGAGGGCGATCATGGGAGGGTGACCGATCTCGCCCCACACGTCCTCGTCATGTTCGGCGCCAGCGGTGATCTCGCCCATCGCAAGCTGGTCCCCGGGTTGTTCCACCTGCACGGCGCGGGGCTGCTGCCCGACATCCGGATCATCGGCACCGGGCGGCACTCGCCGGGCACCGACGACGAGTTCCGCGCGAAGATCGCGCCCGAGGACGCGGGGCCGGAGTGGACGGCGTTCGCGGAGCGCATCCGGTTCGTCGTCTCCTCGGCCGATGACGGTGCGGACCTCGCCGCGGCCGTCGCCGCCGCGGAGAAGGACCTCGGCGGTTCCGGGGTGCGCAGGTTGCTGTACCTGTCGGTGCCCTCGGCCGCGATGCAGCCGATGATCGCGATGCTGCACGACACCGGTCTCGACGAGCGGTCGCGCCTGGTGCTGGAGAAGCCCTTCGGCCACGACCTCGACTCGGCCGAGGAGCTCAACGCCGCGGTGTTGGAGGTCTTCGCCGAGACCGAGGTGTTCCGCATCGACCACTTCCTCGGGAAGGAGGCCGTGCAGAACATCCTCGCGCTGCGCTTCGCCAACGGGCTGGTCGAGCCGATCTGGAACAAGAACCATGTCGCCTACGTGCAGATCGACGTGCCGGAGGCGATCAGCATCGAGGGCCGCGCCGCCTTCATGGAGGCCACGGGCACGTTCCGCGACATGATCAGCACCCACCTGTTCCAGCTGCTCGCGTTCGTCGCGCTGGAGCCGCCGGTGCACATCGACGCCGTCGCGCTGCACGAGGAGAAGCTCAAGGTCTTCCGCGCGATCCGGCCGCTCGACCCCGACCGCGTCGTGTTCGGACAGTACGAGGGCTACCGCGACGAGAAGGGCGTTGCCGCCGACAGCACCGTCGAGACGTTCGCCGCGCTCGAGGTCTTCGTGGACAACTGGCGCTGGAAGGGCGTGCCGTTCTACCTGCGCACCGGCAAGTCACTGGGCCAGGGCAGGCGCACGATCACGCTCGGGTTCCACGAGCCGCCGCTGCGGATGTTCCCGGGCGAGGCCGACGGCACGCCCAACGAGCTGGTGCTGGAGCTCACCGACGAGCCGGAGATCTCGCTGGAGATGCGGGCCAAGGTGCCCGGTGCGACGTTCACGATCGGGCACGCCATCCTCGACCTGCGGTTCGAGACCGCGTTCGGCGACGCCGTGCCGCTGGAGGCCTACGAGAAGCTGCTGCTCGACGTGATGCGCGGCGACCACACGCTGTTCACCAGCACCGACGAGGTCGAGCGGCTCTGGGAGCTGTGCGACCCGGTGCTGGCGGCGAAGCCGACGGCCCAGCCGTACGCGAAGGGGTCGTGGGGCCCGCAGGCCGCGCTCGACCTGCCCGGCGAGCGCGGCTGGCGGGTGCCGGAGAAGTGATCGGCTGACGCACACCGTCGGGGGCTCGCGCATACCGTCGACGGTGTGCGCCGCCTGCTCGTGATGTGCGTCAGCTGCTCGGTCGCGCCACGAGCGCGGCGATCCCGTCGAGTATCCGTTCGAGGCCCCAGTCGAAGCGGATCTGGGGGCTGTCCTCCTCCTCTGTGATGCCGGCGGCGAACGCCGTGGCGATCGCGGGGAACCGTTCGGGCGTGACGAGGCGGGCCATGAGGCGCCCGTACGCCGCGGCGGCGTCCTGCTCGGTGCTTCCGGTGGCCGCCGCGGCCGCCCCGACCTCGCTCGACACGGTGGCCTCGCTGCGGACGAAGCCCAGCAGCAGCAGCATCGCGGAGATCTTCGCGCTCTCGGAGAGCCCGCTGTCGCGCAGCGCCACCAGCCCGCTCTCCATCCAGCGCAGCTGGTTGGGGGTGGCGGGCGGCCCGGTCATGGGCATCCGCAGCACCCACGGGTTCGCCAGCAGCACGGCGAACAGCCGCCGCGCCCATGCCGCGAGGTCGGGGCGCCAGCCCGCGTCGCCGGACTCGGGTGGGGCGGCGTCGAACACCGACTCGGACATGAGGACGTAGAGCTCGTCCTTGGCGCCGACGTAGCGGTAGAGCGACATCGTGCCGACGCCGAGCTCCGCGGCGATCCGGCCCATGGCGACGGCCCCGAGCCCGTCGGTGCCGGCGACCTGCACCGCGACCTCGACGATCCGGTCGATCGACAGCCCGCGCTTGGGGCCCTTGGTCGGGCGCTCGCGCAGGCCCCAGGCGATCTCGAGGCTGGCAGGCAGGCCCGTGTCGGTCTCGTTCATGCGGTCTCAACTCCCGGGGTTGACGCCCATCCTACGTACTGCGTATAACTTACGCACAACAGCGTAAGGCGTACGCAGTGATGGCCTGAGGAGCTCCCGATGAGCACGAACACCCGAACCGTTCTGATCTCCGGCGCCAGCATCGGCGGTCCGGCGCTCGCCTACTGGCTGCGCCGCCACGGCTTCGTCCCCACCGTCGTCGAGCGGGCGTCCGAGCTGCGCACCGGCGGCTACAAGATCGACCTGCGCGGCGCGGCCATCGAGGTCGCCGACCGCATGGGCATCCTGGAAGCGGCCCGCGCCGCCGACACCGAGATGCAGTCGATGTCCTTCGTCGACGGCGCCGGCAAGCGGCTCGTCTCGATGCCTGCCGACCTGTTCATGGGCCGGGGCGAGGCCGACGTCGAGGTCATGCGCGGCGACCTGTCGAGCATGATCGTGGACCTCGCCGAGGGGGTCGAGTACCTCTTCGGCGACTCCATCACCTCGCTCATCGACGGGCCGGCCGGCGTCGCGGTCACCTTCGAGAACGCGGCGCCCCGCACGTTCGACCTGGTGGTGGGCGCCGACGGGCTGCACTCGAACGTCCGCGCGCTGGCCTTCGGCGAGGAGTCGCAGTTCGTGCGCGACCTCGGCTACAACGTCTCGATCTTCGCGGTGCCCAACCACCTGGGCCTCGACCGCGAGGAGCTCGTCTACTCCGTTACCGGCCGCACCGTGAACCTGTACAGCACCAAGCAGACCGCGGGCGCGAAGGCGCTGTTCCTGTTCCCCGCCCCGGCCGAGCCGGTGGACCGCCACGACGTCACCGCGCAGAAGGCGCACGTGCGCAACACGTTCACCGGTGCGGGCTGGGAGACCGACCGGCTGCTCGCCGCCATGGAGACCACCGCCGACTTCTACTTCGACTCCGTCAGCCAGGTCCGGATGGACGGCTGGACGCGTGGCCGCGTCGCGCTCGTCGGCGACGCCGGGTACTGCCCGTGCTTCGCGTCGGGCCAGGGCACCTCGCTGGCCATGGTCGGCGCCTACGTGCTGGCCGGGGAGCTGGCGGCCGCCGGCGGCGATCACGTCGTGGCGTTCGCCGCCTACGACCGCGCGATGCGCACGTTCGTGGCGACGAACCAGGAGCTGGGGGAGAACTCCATCGGGCGCATGGTCGCGAGGAGCCGGTTCCAGAGTTTCCTCGGCGTGCAGATCATGAGGATGCTCAAGGTGGTGCCGTGGCGCAACGCCATGATCGAGAAGATGATCGGGCCGATCCACGAGGCTGCGACGGCGATCTCGCTGAAGGACTACGCACCCGCGAACGGTGCACGGCCCATTACCCTGGGCGCATGAGGGTGGTCTGGCTCGACGCTCCACAGGAGATGCTCGACGAGCGGCGTCGGCTGGGTATCGACGGCCGCGACGAGATGTGGGACGGAGACGTCCACGTGGTTCCACCGCCCGGGGGGGCGCACCAGGTGTTGGGTGCCCGGTTCTTCCGACTCGCCGTGTCGAGAGCGGAGCAGCGTGAGCTGGATGTGTTGTACGAGACAGGTGTCTTCCGGGCGGATCAGGACTACCGGGTCCCGGATCTGGTCGTCTTCCAGCCGGATCAGCTCTCGGAGCGAGGCGTCGAACGCGCGGAAATGGTCATCGAGATCCGCTCGCCGCGTGATGAGACGTACGAGAAGATCGGTTTCTACTCGGCGGTCGGTGTCCAGGAGGTGCTGATCCTTCATCCGGAGGACCGGCGGGTCGAGCTGCTGCGCGCCGTCGGCGGCAGCCTTGTCTCCGTCCAACCCAAGCCCGACGGCTCGGTCGAGTCCGAGGTGCTCGGTATCGAGCTCCGCACCGTCGAGGGCAAGCTCCGCATCGGCTGGCCGGAGGGCTCCGCCGACATCTGAGTTGGTGCTCCGGCATAGGCTGGTCACCATGAGTTCGCGCGTGCTGACGGCCGTGGCATGGCCCTACGCCAACGGTCCCCGGCACATCGGCCACGTCTCCGGTTTCGGTGTGCCCTCCGACGTCTTCTCCCGGTACCGCCGGATGATCGGCGACCAGGTGCTGATGGTCAGCGGCACCGACGAGCACGGCACCCCGATCCAGGTGCAGGCCGACAGCGAGGGGCTCACCCCCCGTCAGCTGGCCGACAAGTACAACCGCGTGATCGTCGAGGATCTGCACGGGCTGGGACTGGCCTACGACCTGTTCACCCGCACCACCACGACCAACCACTACGAGGTCGTGCAGCAGCTGTTCCTGGCGCTGTACAAGAACGGCTACGTGGTACCGAAGACGGCGATGGGCGCGATCAGCCCGTCCACCGGACGCACGCTGCCCGACCGCTACGTCGAGGGCACCTGCCCGATCTGCGGCTACGAGCACGCCCGTGGCGACCAGTGCGACAACTGCGGCAACCAGCTCGACCCGGCCGATCTGATCAACCCGCGCTCCAAGATCAACGGCGAGACGCCGGTGTTCCGCGAGACCGAGCACTTCTTCCTCGACCTGCCGGCGTTCGCGGAGTCGCTCGGGTCGTGGCTGTCCACGCGGTCGGACTGGCGGCCCAACGTCATCAAGTTCGCCACCAACCTCGTCAACGACCTCAAGCCCCGCGCCATCACCCGCGACCTTGACTGGGGCGTGCCGGTGCCGCTCGACGGCTGGAGCAACCAGTCGATGAAGCGGCTCTACGTCTGGTTCGACGCGGTGATCGGCTACCTGTCGGCGTCGGTGGAGTGGGCGCGGCGCGGGCCCGACCCCGACGCCTGGAAGCAGTGGTGGACCGACCCGTCGGCCCAGGGCTTCTACTTCATGGGCAAGGACAACATCGTCTTCCACTCCGTCATCTGGCCGGCGCTGCTGCTGGGGCAGAACGGCGCGGGCGACAAGGGCGGCACGCCGGGCGCCTTCGGCACGCTGAACCTGCCCAGCGAGATCGTGTCGTCGGAGTTCCTGACGATGAGCGGCTCCAAGTTCTCCACGTCGCGGGGCACCGTCATCTACGTCACCGACTTCCTCAAGGAGTTCGGGCCCGACGCGCTGCGCTACTTCATCTCGGTGGCCGGTCCGGAGAACCAGGACACGGACTTCACGTGGGACGAGTTCGTGCGCCGCACCAACTTCGAGCTCGCCAACGAGTGGGGCAACCTCGTCAACCGCTCGATCTCGATGGCCCACAAGAACGTCGGCTCGATCCCGAAGCCGGTGGCGCCCGCCGACGCCGACCACGAGCTGCTCGCGATCTCACGGGCCGGCTTCGACACCGTCGGTGAGCTGCTCGGGCGCAACCGGTTCAAGCAGGCGGTCGGCGAGGCCATGCGCGTCGTGACGGCGGCCAACCGGTACCTCAGCGACCAGGAGCCGTGGAAGCGCAAGGACGACCCCGACCGCCGCGACACGATCCTGCACACCGCGCTGCAGGTGGTGCAGGACGCCAACACGCTGCTCACGCCGTTCCTGCCGCACTCCGCGCAGCAGGTGCACGAGGCGCTGGGCGGCACCGGGGTCTGGGCGGCGCAGCCGGAGATCCGCGAGGTCGAGGATCTCGGCGACGGTCCGGCGTACCCGGTGCTGACCGGCGACTACACGGTGGAGCAGGCGAAGTGGGGCAGCACGCCGATCGAGGTGGGCCGCCCGCTGGCGAAGCCGAGCCCGATCTTCACCAAGCTCGACCCCGAGCTGGGCGAGACCGGCCCGGAGTGGGCTCCGATCAAGAAGTGACCCGCGCTCCGTTGCAGGAAAGCCACTTTGCCGCAACGACGTTGCAGGAAAGTGGCTTTCCTGCCATCGGCGAGAGGGCCCGGTGAGCCCCCGCGGCGAGCGGCCACCCCCGCCGGAGCCGCTGGGCGCGCCGACCGTCGACGCCCACACCCACCTCGACGCCTGCGGCTGCGTCACGGCAGCGGATGTGACGGCCGCGATGGACCGCGCCGAGGCCGTCGGTGTGGCCCGCGCCGTCACGGTGGCCGACGACCTGCCGGCCGCCCGCTGGGCCGTACTGGCGGCGAACTGGGACGCCCGCGTCGCGGCGGCCGTCGCGCTGCACCCGACCCGCACCGCGGCCGTCACCGAGGACGAGTTCGCGGAGATCGAGCGCCTCGCCGCGGATCCGCGCGTCGTCGCGGTGGGGGAGACGGGGCTCGACTACTACTGGGACCACTCCCCGCCCGACGCGCAGCAGGTCTGGTTCCGCCGCCACATCGACCTCGCCAAGCGGCTCGGCAAGCCACTGATGATCCACGATCGCGACGCGCACGCCGACGTCCTGCGCATCCTGCGCGAGGAGGGCGCTCCGGAGGCGGTGGTGTTCCACTGCTTCTCCGGTGACGCCGCGATGGCGCGCGAGTGCGTCGACGCCGGGTACGTGCTGTCGTTCGCCGGAACAGTGACGTTCCGCAACGCCCACGCGCTCCGCGAAGCGGCCGTGCTGGTGCCCGATGACGGGTTCCTGGTGGAGACCGACGCGCCGTTCCTGACGCCCCATCCGCACCGCGGCCGGGCGAACGAGCCCTATGTCCTGCCGTGGACGGTTCGCGGTATCGCGGAACTCCGCAGCGTGGCCGCCGAGCGGGTGGCGGAGTGCGCCAGGCGCAACGCTGAGCGGGTCTTCCGGCTCGACGAGCTGCCACCCGTCGCGCAAGGTGTCGCGCCGGGCGTGTGACGGTCTCGTTCGGCGTAGCGAATGCGCCGTTCGGCGCTCACGGCGTGTCGTGTCGCGGACTCTGCGCTTACAGCCCGTTACGGTTCCGTGATCGCAAAGCCGGGGTGGGGAACGCTCCCCAGCACAGCGATCACGGTGGCCCGGGACGCTCCCCAGCGCCATTTGCCTCCGGGCCACCGTGATCGATGCCTCCTCCCCTGCCCGGTCCGACGAAGTCTGGATGCCCGTGGTCGACGTAACTGCGCGCGCGCAGCGCCGTGCTGCACGCGATCAGGTTCGCCAGCTCACCGTCGCTGACGAGCTCCTTGATCCGTATGCCGACTGGTACGGCGGCGGTGACGCCGACGGCGTACCCGGACCGTCGGCCACGCCGTCGATCGAGACCATCGCGACGATCGAGCCGCCGAAGTCCCACCGCGCCGGCAGGCGCCGGGCCCGGCCGATCCAGACCAACCCGGCCGCGGACTCGTTCGCCGAGGACGCTGCGGCGGATCCGCACACCGGCGAGTTCCCCGCCGTCCCGGCGGTGGAGACCACGAGCCCGATCCCCGTCGAGGCGCTCACCGGGCCGATCCCGAAGGTCCGTGGCACCCGGTCGCGGCACACCACCGCCGGCCGCGCCGTGGAGGCCCTGGTGGCCCCAGCGACCTCGGTCGCCCCCGCCGACACCGTGCTCGACACCGCCACCGTGCGCGCCGTGCGCCGCCGGTCGCGCGCCGACGAGACCGCCGACCTCGGCGTGCTCGACCTCGCGGTCGACCGCACCGCCGGCATCCCCGTCGTCACTGCGTCCGCTGGAGCGGCGGTCACCGGCGTGGACGAGGCGCTGACCGGCCCGCTGCAGGTGCTCGACGGCGCCGCGCTGTTCACCGACACCTACACCGACCAGCTGCCGGTCATCACCGCCACCACGGTCGCGGAGCCGGTCGGGCTGCCCACGGCGGCCCCCGAGCTCGACCGCGACGTCGAGGCCGTTCCGGCACCCCGCCGGGCCGCCCGTCGCGCCGCCACCCGTCCCGCGCCCGCGTCCACGCTGGTGCGCGCCACCGTGCTCGCGGTGATCGCGGTGCTGCTCGGCGGCGGTGCCACCGCGCTGGCCATGGACAAGCGCGTCACGATCACCGTCGACGGCCAGGACCGCGTGCTGCACACCTTCGCAACCGACGTCGGCACGGCGCTCACCGCGGCCGGCCTGACCCCGGCGCCGCAGGACCGCGTGGAGCCCGCGCTTCCCACCGACCTCGCCACCGGCGATCACATCATCTTCAACCGGGCCCGCCGCCTCACCCTCGTGGAAGGCCCGTCCGAGCGTCAGATCTGGACCACGGCCACGTCCGTCAGCGAGGCGCTGACCGGGCTCGGCGTCGAGGCCACGCCGATCCAGATGTCCGCGGCGCCCGCCGCCGGGATCCCGCTCACCGGGATGTCGGTGGTGCTGCGCGTTCCACGCGCCATCACGTTCGCCGACGGCACCGAGGCGCCCACCCAGGTCACCACGCTCGCCGGCACGGTGGCCGGGGTGCTCACCGAGCGCGGCATCCAGCTCGGCCCCGACGACGTCTCGATCCCCAGCGGCGATACCCCGGTCAGCCCGGGAACGTCGATCCAGGTGGTGCGCAACGGTGTCGGTGAGGTCGTCGAGACCCACCCGATCAACCCGCCGGAGCAGATCGTCGACGCCCCCGACCTGGCGCGCGGCAAGCGCGTCGTGGTCGACCCCGGCAAGCCGGGCGAGCAGACGGCGATCATGCGGGTCTACGTGCAGAACGGCAAGGAGGTGCGCCGCGAGCAGGTCCGCGCCGGCAGCACCACCCCGCCGCGCCCGCGCATCGTGAAGGTCGGCTCCAACGACAACATCCCGGCCGTGCCGTTCATCGAGGACGGCAGCGTGTGGGACCGGATCGCCAAGTGCGAGGCCACCGGCAACTGGGCCATCAACACCGGCAACGGCTACTACGGTGGCCTCCAGTTCGACGCCGGCACGTGGCGCGCCTACGGTGGCACCGACTACGCGCCGCTGCCCCACGAGGCCACCCGCGAGCAGCAGATCGCCGTGGCCACCAAGGTCCGCGACGACCGCGGCGGCGGCTACGGCGCATGGCCGGCGTGCTCGGCGAAGCTGGGGCTGCCGCAGTAGGAGGCTCCGCCGACCGGCGCCTCCACCGGCAACCACTAGCGTTCGTCCCCATGAGCGATCCCACCGTTCCGCCGCCGGTGACCGACGGGCGGTCGCGCCTGCTGGGCCCGGTCGAGGTGCGGGAGCTGGCCGCGGAGCTGGGCATCCGTCCCACGAAGCGGTTGGGTCAGAACTTCGTCCACGATCCCAACACGGTGCGCCGGATCGTGAAGGCCGCGGAGCTGCATCCCGACGACGTGGTGCTCGAGGTGGGGCCCGGGCTGGGCTCGTTGACGCTCGCGCTGCTCCCCGCGGTCGCGGGCGTCCACGCCGTGGAGATCGATCCCGTGCTCGCGGCCCGGCTGCCCCGCACGGTGGCCGAGCGGGCCCCGGAGCTGGCCGATCGGCTCGTCGTCACCACGGCCGACGCCCTGCGGGTGCGCGCTGCCGATCTCCCGGGTCCGCCGCCCACCGCGATCGTCGCGAACCTGCCCTACAACGTCGGCGTGCCGGTGGTGCTGCACCTGCTGGCCGAGCTGCCCGGGATCCGGCGCGGGCTGGTGATGGTGCAGGCCGAGGTGGCGGAACGGCTCGCGGCCGATCCGGGCAACAAGACCTACGGCGTGCCGAGCGCGAAGCTCGCCTGGTTCGCCGCCGCCCGCCGCGCCGGCTCGGTTCCGCGCGCCGTGTTCTGGCCGGTGCCCAACGTCGACTCGGGGTTGCTGGCGTTCGACCGCCGCGACGCGCCCCCCGGTGACCGCGTGGCCGTCTTCGCCGTGATCGACGCCGCCTTCGCGCAGCGCCGCAAGGCCCTGCGCTCGGCGCTGTCGGGGTGGGCCGGTGGCCCGGCGGCGGCCGAGGTAGCACTGCGTGCGGCGGGGATCGAGCCGCTGGAGCGCGCCGAGCGCCTCGACATCGCAGCCTTCGCCCGGTTGGCGGCGGCTCGGGTGCCCGCAGCTACCTGAGCGCGCCGTTGCAGGAAAGCCACTTTCCCGCAACGTCGTTGCGGCAGAGTGGCTGTCAGGAGAATCCCCATCCGAACGCGGCCTGCCAGCGGGACCTACCGGGAAGCGCATCCGACGCCCCGCGCCGGCCCCGTTGCGAGAGCCTGCCGCGCCGGGCGAGTGATCAACGCCCACGGGTTCCGGTTGGATCATGAGCAAGTGCGCGCTCGACCACCGGCACGAAGATCAACGCCTACTGGGTCATGGTCAACACCGAACCAGTGGGCGTTGATCACCCCAGCCGCACCGCAGCGCCCCACACCGGGCCCCTGCCGTGCGCCTCGGCAAGCATGATCCGCGCGAACCGCACCACGGCTCCGTCCCGAGGACGGTGGTGTTCGGCTCGTCCACGCCGGGTGGTTGTTGTGCCCTCCTGCTGATCTGCCCGCCCGGCGAGGGCGCCCTGAAGCCGGGGCACACTGCCCAACCGCACCCGAGAGCGCCGATTCTCATCCCTCATGGCGGCCTCCGGCCATGACGGACTTTCCTGCAAGGCGAGGGCCTGCCGGGCCACTGCTGTGCGACCGCGGACGTGCTCGGCCTCACCTTGACGGCATCGGCCCGCGTCCACGTATTATTCCGCGTGGAGTAATCCGAACGGAATGATCTAGGTGGGTGAATGGTGGCCGTCTCCCTGACGCCGCTCGCGGTCAGCGCGCTGGCGCTGCTCTGCGAGCAGCCGATGCACCCCTACGAGATCTACCGGCTGCTGATCCTGCGCAGGCAGGACGAGATGATCAAGGTCCGCCCCGGCTCGCTCTACCACACGATCGACCGGCTGGCCGGTGCCGAGCTGGTCAAGGCCGTCAGCACGGACCGCGAGGGGGCGCGCCCCGAGCGCACCACCTACGAGGTGACCGTGGCCGGTCGCGAGACCCTCCAGCGCTGGATCAGCGCCGAACTGGCCTGTCCGGTCCCGGAGTACCCGCGCTTCCCCGTCGCGCTGAGCGAGGCGCACAACCTCAGCCGGGCCGAGGCCGTCGAGCAGCTCAGGGCCCGGATCCGGGTGCTCGAGTCGGAGCTCGCCGAGACCGAGGGACATCTCGACCACGCGCTGACCAAGACCGTGGAAGCACACCTGCTGGCGGTGCAGTTCACCGTCGAGATCCGTACTGCCGAGCTGGGCTGGCTGCGCCGCCTGGTGAACCGGCTGGAGACCGAGGAGTTGGCATGGCCACTGGACAACTGACCCACGAGAGCGGTCCGCCTGCCCTCCCCACGAACCCGTGGCCGGCGCTCTGGGCGCTCGTCCTCGGCTTCTTCATGATCCTGGTGGACTCGACGATCGTCTCGGTCGCGACCCCGGCGATCCTCGCCGACCTGCACACCGACGTGAACGCGGTCGTCTGGGTCACGAGCGCCTACCTGCTCGCCTACGCCGTGCCGTTGCTGATCACCGGCCGGCTCGGCGACCGCTTCGGACCGCGCCAGGTCTACCTCGTCGGGCTGACGGTGTTCACGCTCGCCTCCCTGTGGTGCGGCCTGACCAACAGCATCGGCGGGCTCATCGCGGCCCGGGTCGTGCAGGGCCTCGGCGCCGCCATGATGACGCCGCAGACGATGGCCGTGATCACGCGGACGTTCCCCCCGCAGAGCCGTGGCCAGGCGATGGGGCTCTGGGGTGCCGCTGCCGGCGTCGCGACGCTCGTCGGACCGATCCTGGGCGGCGTGCTCGTCGACACCGTCGGCTGGCAGTGGATCTTCTTCATCAACGTCCCGGTCGGCGTGGTCGGCCTGGTGCTCGCGATCCGGCTCGTGCCGTCGCTCCCGACGTCCGCCCGCCGCTTCGACCTGCTCGGTGTCGCGCTGAGCGCGATCGGCATGTTCCTGCTGGTGTTCGGCATCCAGGAGGGTCAGACCTACGACTGGGGCACGATCGCCGGCCCGATCTCGGTCTGGTCCCTGATCATCGCCGGGGTGGTCGTCCTCGCCGCCTTCCTCTTCTGGCAGGCGCGCAACCGCCGCGAACCGCTGCTGACGCTGGGCCTGTTCAAGGACCGCAACTTCAGCCTGGCCAACGTCGCCATCAGCTCCGTCGGGTTCGCCATCACCGGGATGATGTTCCCCTTCATGTTCTACGCGCAGGGCGTGCTGGGCCTGAGCCCGACCAACGCGGCGCTGCTGACGGTGCCGATGGCCGTGATCTCCGGCGGGCTCGCCCCGTTCGTCGGCAAGCTCACCGACGCCGTGCACCCCCGCTGGATCGCGGGCTTCGGGCTGCTGTGCTTCTCGGTGGCGGTGCTGTGGCTCGCCGGCATCATGACGCCGACCACACCGATCTGGGAGCTGCTGCTGCCGATGGCGCTGCTCGGCGTGGCCAACGGGTTCGTCTGGGCGCCCATCTCCTCGACCGCCACCCGCAACCTGCCCCTGGAGCACGCGGGTGCGGGCTCCGGGGTCTACAACACCACGCGGCAGATCGGTGCCGTGCTGGGCAGTGCCGCCATCGCGGTGCTGATCCAGGCACGGATCACCGCCAACCTGCCCGGAACCGGTGGTGGCGGCTCGGCCGAGACCGGGATCTCCCACCTGCCGCCCGCGCTGCACGACGGGTTCTCCGCGGCGATGGCGCAGTCGCTGGTGCTCCCGGGGGTGGTGCTGATCATCGGGTTCCTGGCGGTGCTGGCGTTCCAGCGGCCGCGGCACATGGTGCGACGCTCCGGGGCGGCGGAGCCGGTGGGCGCGGTCGAGAAGTGATCTTCCAGCGGGGTGACATCACTGACGTCGAACGTCAGCGATGTCACCCCGCTGGACGTCCTGAACACCGCCGCCGCCCACGCACGTAGGGTTGTCGAGTGCTCGCCGCTGTTCCGCCCCCGGTCACCGTGCGGGTGCCCGCCAAGATCAACCTCCATCTAGCCGTCGGTCCGCAGCGCCCGGACGGGTTCCACGACCTCGTCACGGTGTTCCACGCGGTCAGCCTGTTCGACGAGGTGTCGGTCTCGCAGAGCGACGCACCCGGCATCGAGGTGTTCGGCGAAGGCGTCTCCGAGGTGCCCGCCGACGAGACGAACCTGGCCTGGCGCGCGGTGCAGCTGCTCGCCGAGCGCGCCGACCGCGATCCCGACGTGCAGCTCGTGCTGCGCAAGGGCATCCCGGTCGCGGGTGGCATGGCGGGCGGCAGCGCGGACGCGGCCGGAGCGCTCGTGGCGCTGTGCACGCTGTGGAAGCTCGACCTCAACCGCGACGAGCTCTCGGTGCTGGCCGCGGAGCTGGGCAGCGACGTCACGTTCGCGCTCTACGGCGGTACCGCCGTCGGCACCGGCCGCGGCGAGCAGATCGTGCCGGTGCTCTCGCGCCACCCGCAGCACTGGGTGCTCGCGCTCCATCGGGGTGGCCTGGCCACCCCCACCGTCTTCGGTGAGCTCGACCGGCTCCGCGCCGGTGCCGATCCCACACCCCGCCCCGTCGAGCCGGTGCTGGAGGCGATCGCCGCAGGCGACCCCCGCCAGCTCGCGCTCTCGTTGGGCAACGACCTCCAGGTGGCTGCTGTCAGCATGATCCCCGATCTCCGTCGCACGCTCCGTGCCGGCGTCGACGCCGGTGCGCTGGCCGGGCTGGTGTCGGGCTCCGGCCCCACCTGCGCGTTCCTGTGCACCAGTGCCGAGTCCGCCATCGACGTGGCGGCCCAGCTCGCCGGTGTCGGCGTGTGCCGCACGGTGCGCGTCGCACACGGCCCGGTGCCGGGCGCGCGCGTCGTCGACCAGCACGAACCGCCCGGGTCGTCGCCCAACCCGCCCACGTCGTGGCCGCCGGTGCGTGCCTGATGGCCCGGCCGCAGAACCTCGTCAACCTCGAGAGCGTCACCGCGCACGTGCCCGGTGACGGCTCCCGCGTGCTGCTGGACGCCGTCTCGCTCGGCGTCGAGAGCGGTGAGCGCGTCGGCGTCGTCGGTCTCAACGGCGGCGGCAAGACCACGCTGCTCGACATCATCACCGGGGAGCGTGCTCCCGACGGCGGCCGCGTCAGTCGCGTCGGGGGGCTGAACCTCGCGCACCTCGCGCAGGGCGACCGGCTCCCGCCGGGCGCCCGCGTCCGCGACGTCGTGCTCGCCGCCTGGAAGGGTGCCGCCGATCACGAGTGGGCGGCCGACGCCGGCGTCCGCGACGTGCTCGAGGGCCTGGGCATCGGCGATCTGGAACGGTCGGTGGAGGGCCTGTCCGGCGGCGAGAAGCGCCGCGTCGCGCTCGCGGCCGCGCTCGTGGGCGATCCCGACCTCGTGGTGCTCGACGAGCCCACCAACCACCTCGACGTCGAGGGCATCGGCTGGCTGGCCCGGCACCTGCTGTCGCGCCGCTGCGGGGTCGTGGTCGTCACACACGATCGCTGGTTCCTCGACGCGGTCTGCACACGCACCTGGGAGGTGGCGAACGGCAGGGTCGAGAGCTTCCTGGGCGGCTACGCCGACTGGATCTACGCCCGTGCCGAGCGCACCCGGCAGTCCGACGCCGCCGAGCAGCGTCGCCAGAACCTGGCACGCAAGGAGCTGGCGTGGCTGCGGCGCGGCCCGCCCGCACGCACGGCGAAGCCCAAGTACCGGATCGAGGCCGCCGAGGCACTGATCGCCGACGTCCCGCCGCCGCGCAACACCGTCGAGCTGCTCGGGTTCGCCACCAACCGGCTCGGCAAGACCGTGCTCGAGCTCGAGGACGCCACCGCGACGATCCCGGGCCGCACGCTGCTCGACAACGTCACGTGGCGGATCGGGCCGGGCGACCGCATCGGCATCGTCGGCGTCAACGGATCGGGCAAGACCACGCTGCTGCGAACCCTCACCGGTGAGCGGCCGCTGGAGGGTGGGCGCCTGATCAAGGGCACCACGGTGCAGCTCGCCGAGCTGAGTCAGGAGCTCGTCGACCTCCCGAAGAGCATGCGCGTGCTGGAAGCCACCGAGCAGGTGGCCAAGTTCGTGCGGCTGGGCAAGCTGGAGCTCACGGCGTCCTCGGTGCTGGAGCGGCTCGGTTTCCCGGCGGCGCGCCAGTGGACGCCCGTCGGTGACCTCTCCGGTGGTGAGCGACGGCGGCTGCAGCTCACCCGGCTGCTCATGGCCGAGCCCAACGTCCTGCTGCTCGACGAGCCCACCAACGATCTCGACGTCGACACGCTGGCGCGGCTGGAGGACCTGCTCGACGGCTGGGCGGGCACGCTCATCGTCGTCAGCCACGACCGGTACCTGGTCGAACGCGCCTGCGACACGGTCGTCGCGTTGTTCGGTGACGGCAAGATCACCCACCTCCCCGGCGGCATCGAGGAGTACTTGGAACGGCGGGCGGTGTCGGAAGCTCAGGTCAACGGGCTGACCGCGGCTCCGGAGGTGGCGAAGTTCGCGAGCGCGAAGCCGACGGTCAGCGCGGCCGACCAGCGCGCCGCCCGCAAGGACGCCCAGCGTCTGGAGCGGCGGATGACGGCGCTGCTGGCCAAGGAGGCGAAGCTGCAGACGCAGCTCGGCGAGGCCGCCACCGACCCGTCCCGGCTGATCGAGCTGGGCCGCGAGCTCAAGGCCGTCGGGGTGGAGCGCGAGCAGGTCGAAGAGGCCTGGCTCGAGGCCGCGGAACTCGCCGAATAACCGTCGAGAACGACGTTGCCATGATCAAAGGGCCCTTTCGATCATGGCAACGTCGTTCTCGACGGTCAGGTGAGGGCGGCGACGAGGTCCTGCGTGCGACCGGAGATCCAGGTCGACGACCTGGTCGCGATGCTGAAGGGGCTGCTGCTGACGCTCGGCGGGAGCGACGATACCGGCCTGCGGGCGCGTGTCGTCACCGTGCTTCGCGACGGCCTCCGACCTCCGAAGTGATCCAGAAAAGATCGCCGGCTCAGACTTTCGACCGATCCGCAACCGCTCGATCGCGCCTACTGTTCGTGGGGTGCGTGGTCGGGTCGGGGGACCCGCTGGGGAGCCCGCACTGGGGAGTGTGACCGGCCCGTCATCTTTCGACGGGATGATGGGCCGGTCCACGAACTCCCACCGCTGACACCGCCCGTCGGGCCGTATCAGCGCCGTGGCGGTGACGTGTCAGGCCCGCCCCGCACGCTGACGGTATGGAATCCGTCATCCAGGTCGATGGCCTGGTCAAGAAGTTCGGGGAGACCACCGCGCTCGCGGGGATCGACCTCGTCGCCCGGCCGGGCCAGGTGCTCGGCCTGCTCGGGCCCAACGGCTCGGGCAAGACGACCACGGTGCGGGTGCTCGCCACCCTCCTGCGCCCCGACGGCGGCAGCGCGTCCGTGTTCGGGCACGACGTCGTCGCCGATGCCGACGCCGTGCGCCGCCGCATCGGACTCACCGGCCAGTACGCGGCGGTGGACGAGGCGCTGTCGGGCACCGACAACCTCGTCCTCATCGCGCGCCTGCTGGACCTCTCCCGATCCGACTCGCGCCGCCGCGCCGCCGAGCTGATCGAACGCTTCGGACTCGCCGACGCGGCCAAGCGCAAGGTGCGCACCTACTCCGGCGGCATGCGGCGCCGTCTCGACCTCGCGGCCAGCCTGATCGGGCGGCCCGACGTCCTGTTCCTCGACGAGCCGACCACCGGCCTCGACCCGCGCCACCGCAACGAGGTCTGGGACAGCGTCCGCGCCCTCACCGCCGACGGTGTGACGGTCCTGCTGACCACGCAGTACCTCGAGGAGGCCGACCAGCTCGCCGACGACCTCGTGGTGCTCGACCACGGCAGCGTGATCGCCGCGGGCACCCCGGCCACGTTGAAGGCCGAGGTGGGCGGGCAACTGCTGCACGTCCGTCCGATGCACCGCGCCGACCGGGACGCGGTCACCGCGCTCGTCACCGAGCTGGCCACGGGCCAGACCCCCGAGATGGACGCGAGCGGCGAGCTGGTCGTCGCCGCCGCTGATGCGGCGCTGCTGGCCCGGGTCGGTGCCCGCCTCGACGCCGAGGGCATCACGGTGGCCGAGCTCGGCCTGCGCCTGCCCAGCCTCGACGACGTCTTCATGACCCTCACCGGGCGCCCCGCGTCCACCGACCCGATCGACGACACCGCGGAGGTGGCGGCGTGAGCACCGCGACGCTGACCAAGCAGACCCCGGCCGCCCCGGACCCGGCCATGACCCGCGGTCGAGCCGGGCCGTCCTTCCTGCGCCACAGCCTCACACTGGCCTGGCGCGGCGTGATCAAGACGATCAACTCCACCGAGGCGCTGATCGACGTCACGCTGCAGCCGATCATCTTCCTGCTGCTGTTCGTGTACGTCTTCGGCGGCGCCATCTCCGGTGACACCACCAGCTACCTGCAGTTCGCGCTGCCCGGTGTGCTGGTGCAGACGGTCGTCTTCGCGTCCATCGGCACCGGCGTGGCGCTGGCGGAGGATCTGCACACGGGCATCTTCGACCGGTTCCGCAGCCTGCCGATCGCGCGCAGCGCCCCGCTGCTGGGTGCGATCGGGGCCGACCTCGTGCGCTACCTGACGTCCGGTGTGATCATGCTGGTCTTCGGGATGCTGCTCGGGTTCCGGGTCGCCACCGATCCCCTCAGCGTCCTCGCCGCGATGGGTCTCGTGATGGTGTTCGCGTTCGCGCTGTGCTGGATCTTCACCGCGCTCGCCATGGTGGTGAAGGGCCCGCGGTCGGTGCAGGGCCTGAGCATGCTGGTGATGATGCCGTTGACGTTCGGCAGCAACGTGTTCGTGCCGGCGTCGACGATGCCGGGTTGGCTGCAGGCGTTCGTCGACATCAACCCGGTGTCGAAGACCGCCGACGCGGTGCGGGGGCTGCTGCTCGGAGGTCCCGTCGCGGGACCGGCGACCGCCGCGCTGCTGACCGCCGCGGTGATCGTGGCGATCTTCGCGCCGCTCGCGGTGATGCTCTACCGGCGCCGGACCTGACCGGATGCGCCGCGCTAGCCGCCTGCTGCGACGGGCAGCGCGGCGCCCGTCGCCTCGGCGAGGAGCACCAGCCCGTCGGCCCGCGGTAGCTCGGCGGCCTTCGTGATGGCGGCGTCGGCCGCCGCCCGGCCCAGTGCGGCGCGCACCTCGGCCAAAGCGGCCACCACCTCGTGGTTGCCCACGTCGAGCATGCCGCGCTGCGCGGTGGCCACCCCGAGCAGCATGGCAGCGCAGGACGCGTCGCCCGTGTGGAGGGCGACCTGCGCGGCCGCCTCGGCCGCGGCCGCGGTGACCGGCCCGTCCCGGCTCTGCAGTGCCACGGCGACGGCGTCGGCCAGTGCGGCCCGCGCCGCGTCGGTGGCACCGGCATCCAGCTCGACGAGGGTGCGGGCGAGGTCGAGGTACGCCCGCCGTTGCGGGGCGCTGATGCCGCCGCTCTCGATCAGGCCGGCCGCGACCGCGATGTTGGCCCGCGCCGCCGGGAGATCACCGGATCTGCGGTCGATGGCTGCCGCAGCGAGGTAGAGCGCCTCGCCGGTGTTGAAGGGCCCGTCCGGCTCGGTGGGGACGAGCGCCAACCGGGCCCGGGCCGCGTCGAGGTCACCGCGGCGGACGTCGAGCAGCACGCGGCGCGTCATGAACTGCGGCAGGTCGTCGCCGTTGCCCAGCTCGCCCGCCAGTGCGATCGCCTCGTCGAACGCCTGTGCCGCGGCGTCGTAGTTGGCGGCGACGTCCTCCAGTTCGCCGAGCGAGTGCACCACCATCCCCAGCCCGAACCGGTCCCCGGTGCGGGTGAACTCCGCGTGCGCAGCGCGGACCAGGCGCCGCTGCTCCTCGATCTCGCCGTCGTTCTCGGCGACCTGGGCGAGCATCTGCAGGGCGAACCCGCGTACCCACGGGTCGGCATGCTGCTCCGACAGCCGCGCAACCGGCTCGGGATCGGCGCGGGCGAACAGGGCCAGTACGGGCCCGATCATCGCGAGCAGGGGATGGATGGGCTTCGGGAGGTCGGTGGCGATCCGGATCGCCGTCCGCGCGTGCTCCTCCGCGCCCGTGAAGTCGCCGCGGACCACGCTGGCGAGCGCCATGAACGTGGTGGTCAGCGCGACGGACTGGGCCGGGGCCGGCCCGTCGAGTGACCGCACGGAATCGACCCAGCGCACGGCCTCGTCCATCAGGCCGCGGATCAGCAGCGACCAGCCCAGCCCCGCCACGAGCCGGATCCCGGTGTCGGTGTCGGCGTCGGCCACGGCCCGGCGCAGCGCGATGTCGATCTCCTCGGCCTCGGCGCGCAGCAAGGTGAGCCAGTGCAGCTGCGCCGCGCCGCGCAGGTGCGGCTCGGCGGCTTCGACCAGTTCCACTGCCAGCCGGGTGTGCGCGGTGACCGCGGCGGCGCGCTCCCCGGCCTCGTCGAGCCGCTCGGCGGCGTACTCGCGGATCGTCTCGAGCATGCGGTAACGGGTGGGTGCCCCGTCCGGCTGTGGGGTGGCCACGACCAGCGACTTGTCGACGAGCGATGCCAGCAGGTCGAACACCCCGTCGGCGGCGGGGCCGGGCGCTCCGGCGCACACGCGCTCGGCGGTCGCGGCCGTGGCACCGCCTGCGAACACGCCGAGCCGCCGGGCCACGGCCCGCTCCGGCTCGTCGAGCAGGTCCCAGCTCCAGTCGACCACCGCCCGCAGCGTCTGGTGGCGCGGCAGTGCGGTGCGTGCGCCGGAGGTGAGCAGGCGGAAGCGGTCGTCGAGCCGGGCGGCGATCTCCGCGGGGCTCAACGTGCGCAGGCGCGCCGCGGCCAGCTCGATCGGCAGCGGCTGACCGTCGAGCCTGCGGCAGATCTCGGCGACGACGGGCATCACGGCCGCGGTCATGGCGAAGCCGGGGGAGACGGCCATGGCGCGATCGGTGAACAGCTGTGCCGCGTCGGCCGGGGCGAGCGCCTCGACCGGGTGCAGGACCTCGCCGGGGACACCGAGGGGTTCCCGGCTGGTGGCGAGCACCCGCAGCCGCGGGCAGGCCTGCACGAGCGTCTCGGCGAGCGCGGCCACCCCGCCGACGAGGTGCTCGCAGTTGTCCAGCACCAGCACGATGTCCTGGTTGCCGATCGTGTTCAGCAGCCTGCCGGTGGTGTCGGGGCCTGCCTCGTCGGTGGCGCGCACGACGAGATCGGGACCGCCGACCGCGGACAGGACGGTGGCCGGGAGCTGGTCGGCGTCGGTGAGCGGGGCCAGCGCGGCGACGTGGCAGCGCCGCTGCGCTGCTGCAACGGCCTCGGTGGCGAGCCGCGTCTTACCGGCGCCACCCGGGCCGATGAGGGTGACGAGCCGGGCCGAGCCGAGCAGGTCGCGCACCCGGTCCACGTCCCGTGCGCGGCCGACGAAGCTGCTCAGCCCGCTCGCCGCCGGCCGCGGCGGTGGGGGCCGGGAGCCGTTGCGCGCCGCGACCGGTGGTCGCTCGCCGCGCAGGACAGCGAGCCGGGTGGCCGCGAGCTCGGCGCCCGGATCGACGCCCAGCTCCTCGACGAGCAGCGAACGGGTGCGGTCGAGCACGGCGAGCGCGTCGGCCTGGCGCCCCGCGGCGTGCAGGGACCGCGCGTACAGCGCGGCGGTGCTCTCCCGCAGCGGGGCCGCGGCGAGCTGCTCGGCGAGCGCGTCCAGCTCGGAGCCGGCGTCGCCGAGCTGCAGCGCCAGGCGCGCGGTGTGCTCCACCGCGGTGGCCCTGCGCTCGGCCAGCCGGGCGGTGACCGCCGCCGCGAACGGGACGTCGGAGAGATCGGCCAGCGCGGGGCCGCGCCACAGCGCGAGGCCGCTGCGGAGCATCTCGAGTGCCGCCGCCGGGTCGGCCTGCCGTTCGGCCGCGCTGACGAGCGAGCCGAACCGCAGCGCGTCGACCGCGTCGGGATCCAGAGTCAGCCGGTAGCCGTGCGGCACCGTGGCGACGAGCGCGGAACCCAACGCCCGGCGCAGCCGCGACACGAGCGCCTGCAGCGCGTTCGTCGAGCTCTCGGGCGGTGCGTGTCCCCACAGGTCGTCCACCAGCACCGTTGCGCCCACTGGACGTCCGGCGTCGAGGGCGAGGCGGGCGAGCAGTCCGCGCAGCCGGGAACCGCCGAGCGCCACCGGTGCACCACCGGCAGCGTCCGGCCACGCCTCGACGGCGCCGAGCAGCCCGATCCGCACCCCGCCAGTCTGCCCTGCCGCTGGTCGGAACGTCAGCGGCCGGGTTCGATGCTGATCAGGCCACGTTCCAGTGCCCTGGTGACGGCTGCGGTGCGGTCGGTGACACCGAGCTTGTCGAACAGGTGCACCAGGTGCGTATTGACGGTGGCCTCCGAGATGGCCAGCGAGCGCCCGATCGCCCGGTTCGTCAGGCCCTTCGCCACCAGCCGGAGCACGTCCAGCTCGCGATCGGACGGGACGTCCGGGACCGGTTCCCGCATGCGGCCGAGCAGGCGCGCGGTGACGGCCGGGGCGAGCACCGACTCACCCCGCGCCGCGGCGCGCACGGCCCGGAACAGCTCCTCGCGCGGGGTGTCCGTGAGCAGGTAGCCGACCGCGCCTGCCGAGACGGCGCGAACGATCTCGTGGTCCTCGTCGTAGGTGGTGAGGACGAGCACCCGGACTCCCGGACGGGTGCGTGCGATCGCGGCGATCGCGCCCGCACCGTCGAGGCGCGGCATCCGCAGATCCATCAGCACGACGTCCGGTAGGAGCTCGCGCACCTGATCGAGTGCGGCCATCCCGTCGGCGGCCTCGCCGACGACGTCGAGGTCCGGCCGCGGCCGGGGTCGAACCCCGTGCCGTCGTCGTTGATGTCGAGCGTGACGGCGTCACCCACGTAGGACAGTGTCACGACGGCCCGCCCCGCCCGGGCGTGCCGGGCGACGTTGGTGAGCGACTCCTGCGCGATGCGTAGCAGCGCCGTCTCGGTGTCGGGATGCAGCTCGATCGGCACGCCCGTGACGCGCACCTGCGTCGGCACGCCGTGGTCGACGGTGAGGAGCGCTGCCGTGCGGCGCAGTGCCTCCGGGAGCGAGGCGCCGTCGAGCAGGTCGGGGCGCAGCGCACGCACGGTGCGCCGGATCTCGCCGAGCCCGTCGCGCGCGGCACGGCGCGCCGTGGCGAGGTGGGTGCGGGTGGTGCCCGGTCCGGGCGGCACGGCCTGGTCGGCGGCCTCGAGATGGGTGACGATGCTGGTGAGCCCTGCACCACCGTGTCGTGCAGCTCGCGGGCCAGCCGCTGGCGCTCCTCGAGCACGCCGGCGCGTCGGGCCGTCTCGGCCAGCTCCGCGCGGGTGGCCCCGAGCGCTACGAGTGCGGCGCGACGCTCCTCGCTCTGCCGCTCGACCGTGCGGATCACCGCGGTGATCACGAGCGCCAGGCTCGCCGTCGCGAGGACGTTGACCCAGCCGGAGCCGTGCTCGAAGGCCCCGACTCGCCAGCTCACGAGGGCTGTCAACGTCAGCACCGGTGCCATTCCCCACCAGCCGAGCGTGACGAACGCGAGCGGGTAGCAGCCGTAGAGGACCACGACGAAGGTCGGGTCGTTGCCGGCGAGCAGGGTGAGCAGGACCGTGGTGCCCACCCAGTAGACCGCCATCGGCACCGGGCGGACCGCGCGGCTGCGACCGCGGACGAGGAAGGCCCAGTGCCACGCGGCGAGTGCGGCGGCGGGGCCGAGCACGCCCCACCGCGGCGATGATCCGGCGAGCAGTAGGTGCCATAGCGGGCCGATCCGGATCGCCGCCTGCTCCCGGTCCGCCATCGCGCTCAGCCCGACTCCCCACCCCACGATCGCGACGGACGTCGCCGTGCCGACGATACCGAGGACGGGCGGCTCCATCACGAGGGTGCGGCCGCTGCCTGCAGCGGGACCCGCGGCGCCCGCCACAGCAGGGCGGCGTGCTGCACCGCGAGCGTCACGCCCATGCCGAGCCACAGCCCGTTCCCGTTGAACGGCGCGTCGTCGACGGCGGCCTCGACGTTGCCGAGCACGATGCGGGCCGCGACGGGTCGAACGTCACGCGTTCCATGATCGTTTCCATCGCCCGGTTCGACGTGCTGCGGTCAACCGGTCGATGGATGCGGGCACTCGATTCCCGCGGGCGCCGTCGCCCGATCAGACGAGCTTGCCCAACGTGATCTGCGGTGTCGCGCCCGCCACCTTTGGCGCCGGCTGGGCCAGCGCGGCGTCGAGGACCTTCGCGGCCAGCGCGTCGTCGCAGGCCCCGGACTCGAACGCGATGCTCACGCCGGGCGCGTACCCCTCCCGGGTGGGGTCGTCGAGACGGAACATGATCTGCGGGTCGATCGGGACGCGGTACTCGCAGTCCCCGTACTGGTCCTTCACGAACGCCTTGTGCGTGCCGAGCATCCTCGTCGACCCGCCCTCCTCGAAGAAGGACTCGAACTGCACGGTGGTCTTGGCGGCCAGCGCGCCGTCGGAGCGCAGCGTGCAGCTGTACGGGTTGAGGCCGCTGACGTAGGTGGGTTGGCCCCGCTTGGTCCTGGGCTGCGCCTGCTGGGCGGGCTGCAGCGCCGCGCAGGGATCCTTGCCGTAGAGGCTGATCATCGGCGTGGTGAGCCCTGCGTCGGTCAGCGGCGGGCTCTTCAGCTTCGGCAGCAGCGCGGTGACGTACTTCTCGGTGATCGCGCAGACGGCGTCGCGGGTGTCCTTGTCGGTCGTCTGCGCCGTGATCTTGATCCCCAGCGGTTCCTGCACGGGGTAGAAGTAGCTGCAGGAGACGCCGAAGGCCGGGGTGCCCTCGTCGGGCGGCTTCTGGCGGTAGAGGCCGGTGCCGGCGAGGTCGGTGCGCTCGTAGCCGGTGGCCAGCGTCTCGTCGAACACCGACTCGACGTCGATGGACCACGTGTGGTCGCTCCCGGCATGGGTGAGGCTCAGGGTGCACCGGTTGAGCGTGGAGGTCGGCACGATGGTGCGCCGCATGCCGCCGGTCGCCGCCTCGGCCGCGGCGATGTCGTGCAGGGCGCACTGGTCCCACGTGCGCATCGTGGTGAGCGTGGGCAGGAACTCGCGGAAGCCGTTCTGGTGGGTCAGTGCCGGTGCCGGCGGGGGTTCGGTGCTCGGCACGGCCGTGCCGGCGACGGTGGTGGAGCAGCCGGTCAGGCAGAGGGCCGACAGGGCTGCGATGGCCAGGGTCGTTCTGGTGCGGCGGAGCATCATGTCCAGTTCACCGTGGGGAGCGGGGAGGGCCCGCACCTTACTGATCTTCAGCCGGTTCGGCCCGATCGTTCGAGGATCGGCGAAGGCTCGCAGCCCGCCGAGCGACGGCGTCACGCCGCCGTGCGGCAGAGTCGACGGCATGGACCGCAACACGCTGACCGCAGCCGACCCGCTGGTCGTCACCACGACCGGCGGGGTGGTGCGGGGATCGCTCGACCGCGGTGTGCGCCGCTTCCTCGGCATCCCCTACGCCGCGGCGCCCTACGGCACGGCGCGGTTCGCGCCACCGCAGCCGCCGCCCGCGTGGAGCGAGGTGCGCGACGCCGACGCGTACGGGCCGACCCCGCCGCAGGTCCCGTACTCGGGCGGGTTGGAGCAGGTGCTGCCGAGCGTCGTCATCGCGGGTGCGGACGTGCTCACCGTCAACGTCTGGGCGCCCGCGGCCGGGGCGGGTCACCCGGTCATGGTGTGGCTCTACGGCGGCGCACTGACGCGCGGGTCCACCGCCATCCCGATCTACGACGGCCACGCGTTCGCGCGCGACGGCGTGGTGCTGGTGAGCCTCAACTACCGGCTGGGCGCGGAGGGCTTCTCCGTGCTCGACGACGCTCCCGGCAACCTCGGGTTCGCCGACCAGGCCGCCGCGCTGGCCTGGGTGCGCGACAACATCGCGGGCTTCGGTGGCGACCCGGCGCGCGTGACGCTGTTCGGGGAGTCCGCGGGTGGGGCGAGCGTCATCGCGCTGCTGGCGCATCCCGACACGTCCGGCCTGTTCGCCCGCGCCATCGCGATGAGCGCGCCGATCGGGGGAACGCCACGGGCCGAGGCCCGCAAGATCACGGTGGCGATGGCGGCCGACCTCGGCATCGCGCCGACGCGCGCGGCGTTCGCGGCCGTGTCACCCGACGAGCTGCTGGCCAGCCAGGTGCGCGTGACCAGCAAAGGCAACCCGTTGCTGGGCGGGCCGGGGTTCAGCGGCGTGATCGGCGACGAGCCCGTGCCCGTCGACCCCGGGGTGGCGCTGCGCGCGGGGGCAGGCGCCCGGATCCCGCTGCTGCTCGGGTACACGACCGAGGAGTACCGGCTGTGGTTCATGCCGAGCGGGCTGTGGCGCACGATCAAGGGCTGGCACCTGCGCGCGGCGCTGCTGAAGTCCCGGCTGCCGGGCCGGATCGCCGGGCTCTACCGGCGGAGCCGGCCGGGGGCGAGCCCAGCGGAGATCCTCGGCGCGATCATCACCGACGTCGTGCTGCGGGTGCCGACGAACGCGCTGGCCGACGCCCGCCGACGCCATGGCGGGCGCACGTGGATGTACGAGTTCGCGTGGCGGTCGCCCGTGCTGGACCTGGGTGCGGCGCACGCGCTGGAGGTGGGCTTCGTGTTCGACACCCTCGACACGGACGCCGCACGGGCCTTCGCCGGCCCGGACGCCCCGCAGCCGGTGGCCGACGCGATGCACGGGGCCTGGGTCCGCTTCGCCACCGAGGGCGACCCGGGGTGGGCGGAGTGGGACGACCGGCGCCCGGTGATGACGTTCGACGCGCCGGAGTCGGCGCTGGTGCTGGCCCCGCGGGAGGCGGAACGGCGGGCGGTCACGCGGGGCTGACACCCTCGTCCCTTCCTGCAACGAGGAGCGGCCGGTGCGTCAGGGCGCCAGCGCCGCCAGCAGCTTCGCCTCGGCGAGCACGGCACGGGCGAACATGTCGATGTGCAGGCTCTCGTCGATGCCGTGCCAGCGGCTGGCCGGGTCGCCGACGCCCGTCACCAGCACCGCGGCGCCGGGGAACGTGCGGGCGAACTCGGCGATGAACGGGATCGAGCCGCCGATACCGATCTCGACCGTCGCGTTGCCGTAGGCGTCGGCGAACGCCGTGCGGGCCGCGTCGTAGACGGCGCCGCTCGCCACGATGCTGTACGGCTCCGCGACGCCCGCTCCGGGCGCGACGCTCACGTGCGCGCCCCATGGCACGTTCGCCTCGAGGTGCTCGATGAGCGCCTGCTGCGCCTTGCCCGCCTCGTCACCGGGTGCCAGCCGCATGCTGACCATCGCGCGGGCCTTCGGGAGCAGGACGTTGGACGCCTCGGCCACCCGCGGTGCGTCGATGCCGAGCACGGCGACCGCCGGCTTGAACCACGAGCGCTCGGGGATGGTGCCGGTGCCGATCAGCTCGACACCGTCGAGCAGGGCGACGTCGGAGCGGAACGTGGCCTCGTCGAAGTCGGGCACGTTCGACGTCGCGCGGGCCAGGCCCGGTACGGCGACCTCGCCGTGCTCGTCGTGCAGCGTGGCGAGCGTGCGGCACAGCGCCGTGAGGGCGTCGCCGACCGGGCCGCCGTACACGCCGGAGTGCACCGGGCGCTCCAGCATCGACACCTCGATCACGACGTCGACGAGGCCACGCAGGCTCGTGGTGAGCGCGGGGACGTCGACGGCCGGGTTGGAGGAGTCGGCGATCACGATCACGTCGCAGGCCAGCGCTTCGTGGTGCTCGCGCAGCAACGCCGGCAGGGTGGGGGAGCCGGACTCCTCCTCGCCCTCGATGAACAGCGTGACGCCGATGGGCGGGTGGCCGTCGTAGGCGCGCAGCACCGCCAGGTGCGTCATGACGCCGGCCTTGTCGTCGGCCGCACCGCGACCGTAGAGCCGGCCGTCGCGCTCGGTGGGCTCGAACGGCGGGCTCGTCCAGTGCTCGTCGCCGCCGGTGGGCTGCACGTCGTGGTGGGCGTAGAGCAGGATCGTCGGCGCGCCCTCGGGTGCGGGCCAGTGCGCGACGACGGCGGGTGCGCCCCCGCCGGCGGTGATCACGCTGACGTCGGCGGCCCCGGCGGCGCGGGCCAGCTCGGCCACGGCCTCGGCGCTGCGCCGGGTGTCATCGGCCCGGTCTGGGTCGGCCCAGATGCTGGGGATGCGCACGAGGCGCTCGAGGTCGGCGCGGGCACCGGGCATGACGGCGTCCACAGCAGCGGCGATGTTTTCGGCAGGGTGCGGCACGTCGGGCGATGCTACGCGCCGCCGGTTTCGCCGATCGGACACGCTGATTTCGCGATTCCGACACGCTGATTCGGCCATCCCAGCACGCTGTGTTTGTCGATCCAGCACGCCCGCGTCGCGCGGAGCTGTGTCGAGATCGCACACACTGCGTGTCGGAACGGCGAAATCAGCGTGTCGAAACGGCGGAATCATCCCCGGGGGTGGCGCTGGTCGCTCAGCCCCGCGCCGTCCGGCGACGATCACCGTAGGCTTCGGGCATGTCCAGGTTTCTGCAGATGCTGCTGGATTCTGCCCAGGGGTCCGATCACGGCATGAACACCGGCGAGCCGGCCGCGCCGGTGCGGCGGCTGTGGTCCGAGGTGCACGCCACGGCCTGCCGCATGGCCGCCGGGCTGCGCAGCGGCGGTGACGGGGCCGCGGGGCTCAGCCGCGGGGCATCGGTCGGCGTGCTCGCCGGGGAACCTGCCACGATCGCACCGGCCGCGCAGGCCGTCTGGCTCTCGGGTGGCAGCGTCACGATGCTGCACCAGCCGACACCGCGCACCGACCTGGCGGCCTGGGCCGAGGACACCGTCTCCGTCCTCAAGATGATCAACGCCGAGCTGGTGCTGCTGGGAGCGCCCTTCGACGCGCTCGCGCCGGTGCTGACGGAGCGCGGCATCGCGTTCCGCACCATCGACGCGCTCGACACCGCAGGCTCGATCGAGCCCGATGCGGGTGTCGCGGGCGATGACGACACCGCGTTGCTGCAGCTCACCAGTGGTTCCACGGCCGAGCCGAAGGCCGTCCGGATCACCCACGGCAACCTCTACGCCAACATCACCGCGATGATGGAGGCCGCCCACCTCGACACCGAGCGCGACGTCATGGTGTCGTGGCTGCCGCTGTTCCACGACATGGGCATGGTCGGCTTCCTGACGGTGCCGATGACCACCGGCCTCGAACTGGTCACCGTCACACCCGTCGACTTCCTGTCCCGCCCGCTGCTGTGGGCCGAGCTGATCAGCAAGTACGGCGGCACCGTCACCTCGGCGCCCAACTTCGCCTACGCGGTGCTCGGCCGGCAGCTCGCGCGTGCCGAGGGGCCCCTCGACCTGTCGAAGATGCGCATCACGATGAACGGCGCCGAGCCGATCGACCCGGATGCGGTGCGCACCTTCACCGACGCCGCCGCCCGGTTCGGCCTGCCCGCCTCGTCGATCGTGTGCGCCTACGGCATGGCCGAGACGGTGCTCGGGGTGTCCTTCGCCATGGACTCCGGTCTCGAGGTCGACGAGATCGACGCCGACCAGCTCGAGGCCCATCGGCTCGCCGTGCCGGCCACCGAGGGACAGACGCGGCGGTTCCCGAAGCTCGGGCCGCCGCTGCCGGGCCTGCAGGTGCGAGTGGTGGCCGACGACGGCACCGTCCGCGGCGAGCGGGAGGTCGGTGTGCTGCAGCTGCGCGGTCCGTCCGTCACGCCCGGCTACCTGACCGTCGACGGTCCGGTCGCCACCCAGGACGCCGAGGGCTGGCTCGACACCGGCGACGAGGGCTACCTCGCCGACGGCCAGGTGATCGTCTGCGGCCGCCGCAAGGACATGATCATCATGGGTGGCCGCAACATCTACCCCACCGACATCGAGCGGGCCGCCGCCGAGGCGGCCGACGTGCGAGCCGGCAACGTCGTGGCGGTCCGGCAGTTCGCCGAGGGCACCCGCCACCGCGAGTCGTTCCTGGTGGCCGTCGAGTCGCGCAAGGCGGGCGACGCCGATGCGGAGGCCGTGATCCGCAAGGAGGTCACGAGCAAGGTCGTCTCCGCGGTGGGTGTGCGCCCGTCCGAGGTCGTGGTGCTCGCCCCCGGGAGCCTGCCCAAGACGCCGTCGGGCAAGCTGCGCCGCGCCGCCACCGGCGAGCTGTTGCGGGGCCGGGAGTAGCCGTCAGGCGAGGTCTTCGGGATCGTCGTCGGGCAGCGTCCAGGCCAGCACCAGCGTCGGTGCGAACACCGCGCTCCAGGCGAGGGTGACGAGCATGCTCATCGTCCGCTCCGCGAGATCGGGACGGCCCTGCGTGATCGCGACGTAGAGCGTGAGCGCCGCGACACCACCGATCGTCAGCAGGTGGGACGTGCGCACGGCACGGTCTCGCAGGGCCCGGTCGCGCTCGTCCAGCTGCGCGTCGAGGCCCTCGGCGACACCGCGGGTGAGCAGGCGCAGCCCCACCAGCGCCACGCACCCGACGACGAACAACAGCGCGATCGGGAGGAAGGCGCCCGGCAGCAGGTGGAGCAGCACCACCGACGCCACGATGATCGCCAGCACCACGCCGGCGAGCAGCCGCCTGCGGATCCGCGTGCGCCACGTCGGCGCGGCCCGGAACGCCTTCGCCCGGGTTCGCTCCATCTCGGAGCGCAGTGCCTGCCGGCGCTGCTCGCGTTCCACCGCCTTGTTCACCGTGTCTCCCCCGAAACGTTGTAGACCTGATCGGACAGCCGGCCGAACGGTGTGCGGCCGAAGACGGCCTCCACCGGGAGCCCGAAGACGCCGCAGATGCGGAACGCGAGGTCGAGGCTCGGGTAGTGGTCGCCCCGTTCCAGTGCCCCGATCGTCTGCGGGTTGACGTCCACGGCCTCGGCGAGCTGGATGCGCGTCATCCCCCGCTCGGCCCGCAGCACGGGCTGCAAAAACACAACAACTTGGCAAGAAAGAACGGCACCCTCGCGAGCGAGAGTGCCGTTCGTCGCGGCCGTGGGCGTCAGCCCGAGAGCGCGTGGAACTTGTTCTGAGCCGCCTCCAGCCCGACGTCCAGGAGTGACTCGGCCGCGTCGGCGGCCAGGTCGACGGCGAAGTCGAGCTCCTTGCGCTCGGCGCCGGAGAAGCGCTTGAGCACGAAGTCGGCCGGATCCTGCCGGCCCGGCGGGCGCCCGATCCCGAACCTGACCCGCAGGTAGTCGCGCGTGCCGACCGACGAGCTGATCGAGCGCAGCCCGTTGTGTCCGCCCTCGCCGCCGCCGAGCTTCAGCCGGATCACGCCGAAGTCGAGATCCAGCTCGTCGTGGACGACGATCAGGTCGGCCGGCGGGATCGAGAAGTACTTGACCAGTCCGGCGACCGGACCGCCCGAGACGTTCATGTACGTGCGCGGCTTGGCGAACACGACCCGACGCCCGGCGAGCCGGCCCTCGAGCACGTCGGCGTTCGACTTGTGCTTGGAGAACCGGCCGCCACCCGCTCGTGCCGCCAGCATCTCGACGACGGCGAAGCCGACGTTGTGCCGGGTCTCGGCGTAGTCGGGCCCGGGATTGCCGAGCCCGACCACCAGTGCGGGGCCCGGCGCCACGATCAGCTGTCCGAGGACTCGGCCGCGGGGGCCTCGTCGGCGTCGGTGGTGGTCTCGTCGGCGGCGGACGAGGAGTCGGCGCTGGACGGCGCGACCTGGACGACGAGCGCCTCGGGGTCGGTGCGCAGCGTGGTGCCCTCGGGGAGGACGACCTGTCCCGCGAGGACCTGGGTGCCGATCTCGAGGCCCTCGATGGAGACCTCGACGTGGTCGGGGATGCTCGAGACGTCGGCCTCGACCTCGATGGTGTTGAGGTCCTGCGAGACGAGAGCGTCGGGCACCGGGTCGCCGACGATGATGACCTGGACCTCGACCACGACCTTCTCGCCGCGGCGGATCACCAGCAGGTCGACGTGCTCGATGTACGGGCGGATCGGGTGCTGCACCACGGTCTTGGTGAGCGCGAGCTGCGGCGTGCCCGAGATGTCGAGCGTGATGACCGCGTTGCGGCCCTGCTCGCGCACGATGCGCTTGAACTCGAGCTCCGGCAGCGAGAGGTGCTGCGGGTCGGTGCCGTGCCCGTAGAGGACGGCGGGGATACGGCCGGCACGGCGGGTGCGGCGGGCAGCGCCCTTGCCGAACTCCGTGCGGGTCTCGGCGGGAATACGGGCCTCGGCCACGGTGAACAACTCCTCGATAGTGCTGCGTTTGTGGACGCGCGGCGAGGGGCACCGGGGGAGCCGGGGCCACGTCGATCACGGCGGGCTGACGTGCACCCGCCCTCGCCGCGGAACTTGCGTAAACGATACGCGACGATCTGACGCGTCCCTCCGTCAGGGGTTGCGCCGGGGCGAGACCACCGGTAATGCCACTACCGCGGGTTCGGGAACATCCGCGTGCGGACGCGACCGGCGGCCCCGATGCCCGCGAACAGCGCGAGCACGGCCGCAACGGGCAGCCCGAGCAGCGCGACGCCGACACCGCGGCCGTGGTCGCCTACCTGCCGGCCGGCCTCGTCGACGAGAGCGGCGACGAGCAGCGCGGCGCCCCCGAGGCAGGCCAGCGCCACCATGGCCGCACCCAGGCCGGCCAGTGCGGGCAGCGGGGTGCGCTGGGAGCGCGTGGACCGGCTCATGGGAGCAGCATGGCACCCGGGTAGGGCGGTGGGGGAGCGGGGAACTACGCAGGGCATTGCCGAAGGTCCGCCATGGCCTGCGGCCGGGTGCGCCGGTGACGGCGCCAACCGATTGGCCTCGGCGCCGATGTCGGGACGTCGGCGGGGTGGCTACGGGGTTGGCGCGGTGGGGACGGCAGGCTCTCGCGTTGCAGGAAAGCCACTTTCCTGCAAGGACGTTGCGGCAAAGTGGCTTTCCTGCAAGCCGTCGAGGGGGCCGGGTGCCCTCAGGCGTTGCCGTCGAACAGGCTCGTGACCGAGCCGTCGTCGAAGACCTCGTGGATGGCGCGTGCCAGCAGCGGAGCGATCGACAGCACCGTCATCGTCGGGAACCGCTTCTCGTCCGGGATCGGCAGGGTGTCGGTGAAGATGATCTCCCGGGCGCCGCAGGTGGAGAGGCGCTCGGTGGCCGGGCCCGACAGCACGCCGTGGGTGGCGGCGACCACCACGTCGGCCGCGCCGTGGGCGAGCAGCGCCTGCACGGCCTTCGCGACGGTGCCACCGGTGTCGATCATGTCGTCGATGACCACGCACAGCCGGCCCTCGACGTCACCGACCACGCGGTTGGCGACGGCCTCGTTGGGCCGCATCGGGTCGCGGGTCTTGTGGATGAAGGCCAGCGGCGTGCCGCCGAGCGTCTCGGCCCACCGCTCCGCCAGCCGGACGCGACCCGAGTCGGGGGAGACGACCGCGATCTGGTGGTCGGCGTAGGTGCGCAGGATGTGCTCGGACAGCACGGGCAGGGCGAACAGGTGGTCGACGGGGCCGTCGAAGAAGCCCTGGATCTGCGCGGTGTGCAGATCGACGGTCATGATCCGGTCGGCGCCCGCGGTCTTGAACATGTCGGCGATCAGTCGAGCCGAGATCGGCTCGCGGCCGCGATGCTTCTTGTCCTGGCGCGCATAGCCCCAGAACGGCATGACCACGGTGATCCGTTTCGCCGATGCGCGCTTGAGCGCGTCGACCATGATCAGGTGCTCCATGATCTGGTCGTTGATCGGCGCCGAGTGCGACTGCAGGACGAACGCGTCGCAGCCGCGCACCGACTCCTCGAACCGGACGAAGATCTCGCCGTTGGCGAAGGAGTACGCCGACTGCGGCGTGATGGTCACGTCCAGGTGCTTGGAGACCTGCTCGGCCAGCTCGGGATGGGCCCGACCGGAGAACAACATCAGGTTCTTCTTGGGCGTGGCCGACATCGCACTCACCGGGATGTGCCTCCATGGCCGTTTTTGGCGGCGTCGTCATCTGATCTGCTGGATGTTGCGGTGGCACGCGCCGCGGCCTCGGCCGCGGGCGTGCCCGGTCGCTTGCGGGCGACCCAGTCCTCGATGATCCGCTGTGACCCGGCCGACACGGCCAGCGCCCCCGGCGGGACGTCGTCGCGGACGAGCGTGGCCGCCCCGACCGTGGCACCGTCGCCCACCTGCACCGGGGCGACGAAGGTGTTGTCGCAGCCCGTCTTGACGTAGCTCCCGATCACGCTGTGGTGCTTGTGGACGCCGTCGTAGTTGGCGAACAGGGCACCGGCCCCGATGTTGGTGTGCTCGCCGATCGTGGCGTCGCCGACGTAGGACAGGTGCGGCACCTTCGAGCCCACGCCGATGTCGGAGTTCTTGACCTCGACGAACGTGCCGATCTTGCCGCGGTCCCCGAGGCGGGTGCCGGGGCGCAGGTAGGCGAAGGGGCCGACGGACGCGCCGGCACCGATCTCGGACTCGCTGCCGTGGGTGCGGATCACGCTGGCGCCGGCACCGATCGTGCAGTCGGTGAGCGTGGTGTCGGGGCCGACCGTGGCGCCGGCCTCGACGGATGTGGTGCCCAGCAGTTGGGTGCTGGGCTGCAGCACGACGTCGAGGTCGAGCCGGACCTGCACGTCGACCCACGTGGTGCGCGGGTCGATCACGGTGACGCCCGCGCGCATCCACGCGTCGAGCAGCCTGCGGTTGAGCTCGGCGCGCATCTCGGCGAGCTGGACGCGGTCGTTGACGCCGCGGACCTGCCAGGTGTCGGGGCAGCGCACCCCGCGGACCTGGCTCGCGTCGTCGCGCGCGATCTCGACCAGGTCGGTGAGGTACAGCTCGCCCTGGGCGTTGGCGGTGTTGAGCCGGCTCAGCCCGGACTCGAGGAAGGCGCCGTCGAACGTGTAGACGCCTGCGTTGACCTCGCGGACAGCACCCTGTTCGGGGGTGGCGTCGGCCTGCTCCACGATGCGGGTGACCACGCCGTCGGACTCGCGCAGGACGCGCCCGTAGCCCGTGGGGTCGTCGAGCTCCGTGGTGAGCAGGGTGAGTGCGGCTCCGGTGTCGGCGTGCTCGCCGACCAGCCGGGTGAGGGTGTCGGCGGCGAGCAGCGGGACGTCGCCGTAGGTGACGACGACGGGACCGACGAGCCCGGCAGGCAGCGCGTCGAGCGCGCAGCGCACGGCGTGCCCGGTGCCGAGCCGCTTGTCCTGCACCGCGGTGAGCACCGGCCTGCCGAGCTCGACGGCGAGCGCCTCGACGGCCGCGCCGACCTGGTCGCCGCCGTGGCCGATGACCACCACCAGGTGCTCGGGTTCGAGTGCCGCGACCGCGTGGACGGCGTGGCCGAGCAGGCTGCGTCCCGCGATCGGGTGCAGCACCTTCGGTACCGCGGAGCGCATCCGGGTGCCCTCACCGGCGGCGAGCACGATCGCCGCGGCGGGTCGTGCGGTGATCGGTACGCCGGTGCTGCCGAGCTCGCGACGATCGAGCACTGAGGCCCACTCCCTGGTTCGACGGCTGGTTCGCGGGGCTGGTTCGAGGGGCTGGCGGTCTGTCCGCTGCCGCGCGGCGACGCCCACGGGCGCGACGGCCCGGCGTCGGGTCGCCGAAATCCTACGTTGTCCCGGCCGTCACCGCCCTCACCCTGACTCCCCGACCCGGCGACCTGCAGTACCTCCGGATCCGGTCACTCGTTGTCCGCACCGAACAACGCAGCGTGCCCGCCGTTTCGGCGTCGGCACGTCCGGTACGCGCCGAGGGGCAGTGGATGGGCAAGCAGAGCAGGACGGCCGGGCGCCGGGTGCGGGTTGCGGTGGCGATGGGGATCGCCACGGGCGTGGTGGCACTCGGGGCGCTGGCCGGCACGACCGTCGCGCAGGCCGCGGCGGACCCGACGGTCGAGGGCACGCCGTGCACGCCGACGACGCGGGCGTGCGTCGATCTCGACAGTCACACGGCATGGCTGTTCGACAAGGGTGCGATCGTGCGCGGGCCGCTGCAGATCAGTTCCGGGGGTCCCGGGATGGCGACGCCGCGCGGCAACTTCCAGGTGGAGTGGAAGGACAAGGACCACCACACCTCGGAGTTCAACAACGCGCCGATGCCGTTCTCGGTGTTCTTCGCGCCCGGTGGCATCGCGTTCCACGAAGGCAGTGTCGAAACCACATCGGCGGGCTGCGTGCATCTCACGCTCGAGGACGCGTCGGCGTTCTACGACTTCCTGTCGGTGGGCGATGTGGTGGAGGTCCACTGATCGCCTGTCGTGATCGACGAGCGGCCGTCCGGATTGCGTCCATCCGGCTGACCGGTGGTAACAGACCGCTCGCCGTTGATCTCGCACCGGTCGTCTCTTGGGGTGAAATTCCGCGAATGCTTTGGACGATTGAGGGGTTGTCAGGGGAGAAGCACCGCGGAACGTCAGGAGGAACCGTGCCCACACGCATTGCGCGTACGGCGTGGAACGGCTCTCTGCAGGAGGGTTCGGGTCAGGTCGAGCTCACGAGCAGTGGCAGGGGCACCTTCGACGTCAGCTTCCCCAAGCGCGCAGCCGACGAAGCCGGCGGCGCCACCAGCCCTGAGGAGCTCATCGCGGCGGCGCACTCGTCGTGCTACGCGATGCAGCTCTCGGCGATCATCGCCGAGGCGGGGGGCACTCCGATCGCGCTCGACGTGACGGCAGAGGTCATGTTGGGCCCGGACCCCGAGGGTGGGTTCGCGATCACCGGTATCGCGCTCACGGTCCGCGGTGAGGTCGACGGTCTCGATGAGGCCGGTTTCGTCAAGGCCGCCCAGGCGGCGAAGGAAGGGTGCCCGGTCAGCAAGGCACTGACCGGCACCACGATCACGCTCGACGCAGCTACAGAGGGGTAGTGAGGGTAGTCATGAGGTGCACGGGTAACGGGCGTCCGCCCGAGCCGCCGCAGCCGCGACCGAACGGTCGCTGAGCTCAGCGCGTTTTCCGAAGAACCAACGTCCATCGGGGCGGGTCCGCACTGCGGACCCGCCCCGATGTCTGTCGCGGAACGGCTAGCGCACCTTCTCCGGAATGCGGTCGATGGCGAACAGGACGTGCACCGCCAGTTCCACAGCGGTCTTGTCGTCGATCTTCTTCGAGTTCGCCACCAACGCGTCGGCGACGAGGCGCACACGCTGGTCGTAACGGGTGACGTAGGTCGTGGAGCTCATGAGGATCCATTCTCTCGAGGGCTTGAGGGGTGCCTCACGCGGCAACGACAGCCGTGGGACGACAGCCGTGGGGTGGCAGGAGTGCGGCGACGGGTGCGCCGGATCTCGGGCGGCGTACCGGCCGGAGTGGACTGTCATCGAGGACGACGCGAGTTCGAACACCCGCGTGCGCTGTGCCTCCGACCACACCCACGCTACTCCCGACCGGGGACCGTGCGCGTGCCCGCGGCCGCTGCTCCGCCGCCAGGATTCGAACCTGAACCATCGGAACCAAAATCCGAGGTGCTGCCATTACACCACGGCGGACAGGCCTCCATCCTGGCATGCGCGTCCGGCGGCCCCGATCCGGTGTGGGCACCGTCGTGTGATGGTCGATTCGCCGGATGTTCGGCTCCAGGGGGTGTGGGCGTGGGTGAACATCGCCTAACCTCGCGAGGGGCCTCGCTCCTGGGCCGGCCCGGATGTCAACCGATATCCCCGCCGTTGCCGTCAGAGAGTCCGAGGAGATCGATGTCAGCTCCCGCCGCCGAAGGTCCTGCGAACCCGTTGACCTCAGGTCCCACACCGGTGATCTCGGGGCAGCGCACGAACTTCCAGCACGTGATGATCTACATCTTCGTCGCGGTGCCGATGGTGGCGCTGGTCGCCGCCATCCCGCTCGCGTGGGGCTGGGGGGTCGGCTGGCACGACCTGATGCTGCTGGCGATCTTCTACGTCCCGGCGGTGCTGGGGATCACGGTCGGGTTCCACCGGCACTTCACGCACAAGTCGTTCAAGGCGAAGCCGTGGCTGCGGGTGACGATGGCCATCACGGGCTCGCTGGCGGTGCAGGGCAACGTCCTGAACTGGGTGGCCGACCACCGCCGCCACCACGCCTTCTCCGACCGCGAGGGCGATCCCCACTCTCCGTGGCTGCACGGCACGACGCCGCTCGCGGTGGCCAAGGGCTTCCTGCACGCGCACATGACGTGGTTCTTCGAGCGGAACGAGACCAATCACCGCCGCTTCATCCCCGACCTGCTCGCCGACAGCGCGATCGTCAAGGTGAGCAAGACGTTCGGCATCTGGGTGGCGGTGAGCCTCCTGCTGCCTGCGCTGCTGGGCGGGCTCATCACGTGGTCGTGGACCGGCGCCGTCACGGGATTCTTCTGGGGCGGGCTGGTGCGGCTGGCCATCTCCAACCACGTCACCTGGTCGATCAACTCAATCTGCCACATGATCGGGGAGCGTCCGTTCCACTCGCGGGACCGCTCGCGCAACTTCTGGCCGCTCGCGATCCTGTCGATGGGCGAGTCCTGGCACAACCTGCACCACGCCGACCCCACCTGCGCCCGCCACGGCGTCCTGCGCGGTCAGATCGACATCTCGGCGCGCCTGATCTGGATCTTCGAGAAGTTCGGGTGGGCACATGACGTCCGCTGGCCCACCACCAGCAGGCTGGAGCGGATTCGCGCCACCAACTGACCCGAACGGGTTATCTGGCGAGCCAGGTGGGTGATCGGCCCGTACCCTCCCCTGCACCGTTCGTGGAAGACTGATCAGGTGTGGACACGATCGGGGGTCTCGCCGATGCGGCGTGAGCCGATGCTCACCAGGAGGGTGTGTCCGTGCTGAGCCTGCTGCCGGAGCGTCTGGACCGGATCCTGCTGCTCGGCGCGCACTGCGACGACATCGCGGTCGGCGCCGGCGGATCGCTGCTGGAGCTGTGCCGGGCGCACCCCGGCGTCACGGTGTCGGTACTGGTGCTCACCGGCGGTGGGTCGCTGCGCGAGGAGGAGGAACGAGCCGCGCTCGCGGCGTTCTGCCCCGGCGCCCGGCTCGAGATCGTGGTGCTCGACCTGCCCGACGGGCGCGTCCCCACCCGTTGGGAACGCGCCAAGCTCGCCGTCGAGGAGCTGCGCGCGCACGGCGACCCCGATCTGATCATCGCGCCGTCGCCGCACGACGCGCACCAGGATCGCAACACGCTGGCCGCGATCGTGCCCACCGTGTTCCGCGATCACCTGACGCTCGGCTACGAGCTGCTCAAGTGGGACGGTGACCTCGCCCAGCCCACGGTGTTCCTGCCGCTGGCCGAGCCGGTGCTGCGGGAGAAGATCGCGAAGCTGCACGAGCACTACGGCTCTCAGCGCGACCGCAGCTGGTTCGACGCCGAGACGTTCGCCAGCCTGGCCCGGATCCGCGGCGTGCAGTGCCACGCGCGGTACGCGGAGGGCTTCCACATCTCGAAGCTGACGCTGGGAGTGGCCCCGCTGCTGGGCATGGACCCGACCGACTGAGCACCCCCGCGGGTGCGGCGACGTCAGGAGGGCGTCCCTCCTGACGTTCGGGGCGGGGGCGCCGAGACGTCGGTACCGTGGTCGCCATGTGTCGCAACATCCGGACCCTGCACAACTTCGAGCCGCCCGCCACCCTCGACGAGGTCGAGGCGGCCGCCCTGCAGTACGTGCGCAAGGTGAGCGGTTCCACCAAGCCGTCGGCTGCCAACGCCGAGGCGTTCGCGCGGGCGGTCGAGGCGGTCACCGCCGTCACCCGGCAGCTGCTCGAGGAGCTGGTCACCACCGCCCCGCCGAAGGACCGCGAGGTGGAGGCGGCGAAGGCGCGCGAGCGCTCGGCCGCCCGCTACGCCAGCTGACGGTCGCGCACCCGGGTCGGCGCCGCCACCGCAGCCAACGCCACCAGGATGACCGCGAGCCCGGCGATCTCGGCCAGGTGCTGGTCGGTGACCCGGGCGGCGCCCATCACCAGCGTGCCGGTGATCAGCGCCCAGCCCGGCAGTCGCGGGGCACCGCCGCGCAGCAGCAGCGCTGCGCCGCTGAGCGCCAGCCCGACGAACAGCAGCGCCGGACCCGAGGAGTAGAGCAGCAGGTCGAACGTCGGCGAGGCCTGGATCGCGCGGAACAGCGGGCCCATGCCGGTGCGGTCGCCGCCCGCGAGCTGCAGCACCACCAGGTCGATCAGCAGCTGGCCGGCCAGCGCCGGCACGCCGAGCAGCACCAGGAGCAGGCCGCTGTGCCGCAGCCACGGCGGACCGCCGCCGTCCAGCAGCCGCCAGAGGACGAGCCCGGCAGGCGCCATCAGCAGCGTGCCGGCCAGGAACAGCAGGTGGGACAGGTTCCAGGTGCCCGGCGCGGGCATCAGCGCCACCCCGGCGAGCATCAGGCCGGGGGCGAGCACCATGACGACCGGGAACGGTCGGGAGCCTGTGGGGTGAGACGACATCGGTCCTCCATGAGTGTCGGGGGCACCGAGCGTCTCGTCCGGGATCGCGCGCCGCATCGCCGCTGCGACCCATCCCGGATCTCGCTCGCGCGAGCGAGTCGCCACCGGCGGGACGCGGGGATACTGGCGCGGTGTCCGAATGGCCTGATCGATGGCCCGAGCGCCTGCGCACGTTGCCCCCGCAGGCGCTCGACGGCGCGCTGACGGTCGCGGCGCTGGTGGCGCAGTCGGCGCCGTTCCTCTTCACCCGCAGCGGCGACGGTCACCCGTGGACGCTCCTGCAGTACCTGCCGGTGCTGGTCGTGGCGCTGCCGGTGTTCTTCCGCCGCGTCGCGCCGATGACCTGTCTGGTCGTGGTCGCCGCCGGGATCGGCGCCTACTCGCTGCTCGGCACGGCGGGCCCGGAGCAGCCGATCTGGTTCGGAGCGCTGATCGTCATGTACACCGTCGCCGACCAGTGCTCGCGCCGCAGGCGGCTGGTCGCGCTCGTCGCGTCGGCGGTGGGCGTCGCGGTGATCGGCGGCGTGTTCGGATCGGTGGCCGTCGGGATCCGCGAGGCGTTCCTGTGGGGTGCGGCCTATGCGCTGGGCCGCGCCGCCGACCTCCGCCGCGCCAACACGGTGATGCGCGAGGAGCGCGCCGCGGAGCGGGAGCGTGCCCGGATCGCCAGGGACATGCACGACGTGCTCGCCCACGCCGTCAGCCTGATGATCGTGCAGGCCGAGGCCGGGCCCGTGGTGGTGCGCAGCGCGCCCGACCGCGCGGAGGCCGCGTTCGACGCCGTCGCCGCCGCCGGCCGCGACGCGATGGTGCAGCTGCGGCAGCTGCTGGGGTTGCTCACCGCCGACCGGGAACCGGCCCCGCAGCCGGGCCTCGCCGCCGTCCCCGACCTGGTCGCGGGCGTCGGGACGCACGTGGCGCTGTCGACGACGGGTGCGGCGCGCCCGCTCGCGCCCGCCGCGGACGTGGCCGCCTACCGGATCATCCAGGAGTCGCTCACCAACATCGTCAAGCACGCCGACGCCGGTCGGGCCTCGGTCGGGCTCGTCTGGACCGACGCCGAGCTCGTGATCACCGTCGTCGACGACGGTGCGCGCCCGTCCACGACGGGCGCGGGCGGCCACGGCCTGATCGGCATCTCCGAACGGGCCGCGGCCTGCGGCGGTTCGGCCACCTACGGGCCCGCCGGCGAGCGCGGCTTCCGGGTGTCGGCCCGGCTGCCGGTGGCTCGCCCATGATCTCCGTGGTGGTCGCCGACGACCAGGAGCTGGTCCGCAGTGGCTTCGCGATGATCCTCGACGCCCAGCCCGACATCGCGGTCGTCGCCGAGGCCGGTGACGGTCTGGAGGCGTTGGCCGCCGTCCGCGCGCACTCCCCCGACGTGCTGCTGCTCGATATCAGGATGCCGCGCATGGACGGCATCGAGGCGGCCGGGATCGTCTGCGCCGGTACGGCCACCCGGGTCGTCATGCTCACCACGTTCGACCAGGACGACCACGTCTTCGACGCGCTGCGCGCCGGGGCGAGCGGCTTCCTGCTCAAGGACGTGCGCCGGGACGACCTGGTGCACGCGGTGCGGGTGGTCGCGGCGGGTGCGGCGCTGCTCGCCCCGTCGGTGACGCGCCGGCTGATCGACGACGTGGTACGCAACCGGCCCCGCACGCCGGCGTCCATCGCTCCGGCGGGCCTGACGGCGCGGGAGCGCGAGACGCTGGTCCTGCTGGGTCGGGGGTTGTCCAACAGCGAGATCGCGGCCGAGCTCGTGGTCAGCGAGCACACCGTCAAGACGCACGTGAGCAACGTGCTGGCGAAGCTGCACCTGCGTGATCGCGTGCACGCCGCGATCGCCGCCTACGAGTGCGGGCTGATCACACCCGGGTCCTGAGTCCCCGGGGGGCTCCGAACGGTCCTGCCGTGTTGCGATCGGGAATCGCCACATCGACCTGTCGGATCCGGTCGCTACGGTCGGGGCATGCCACCCAGCTACCTGCGCCACCCGCACCTGCGCGGCAACACACTGGTCTTCACCGCGGAGGACGACGTCTGGACCGCACCGCTCTCCGGTGGCCGCGCCTACCGGCTCAGCGGCGACGACGTGCCGGTGGCGCGCCCCCGCCTCTCGCCCGACGGCAGCAAGGTGGCGTGGACGTCGTGGCGCGAGGGTGCGCCGGAGGTGTTCGTCTCCGAGCTCGATGGCGGGGGCGCTCGGCGGCTGAGCTACTGGGGCGACGACCGCACGCTGGCGATCGACTGGACGGCCACGGGGGAGGTGCTCGCGGTGAGCGCCACCGGGCAGGCCAACCCGCGGCGCCCGCGGGCGTACAGGATCCCGGCGGGGGGCGGCACGCCGCAGCAGGTGCCGGTCGGCCCGGCGTCGGATCTGGCACTCGACGGCAGCGGCGCCGCGCTGGTGCTCACGTCCACCATGAGCCGCGAGATGGCCTGGTGGAAGCGCTACCGTGGCGGCACGGCCGGTCGGCTCTGGTGGGACGGCGACGGGTCCGGCGAGTTCGTGAGGGTCGCCGCCGAGCTGAACGGGCAGGTGGGGTCGCCACTGCTCGTCGGCGACCGGCTGGTGTTCCTCGCCGATCACGAGGGCTGGGCCAACCTGTACTCGCTCGACCGCGCCGGGGCCGGGTTGCGCCGCCACACCGACCACGGCGCGCCGGGAGCGCCGGCGTTCTACGTCCGCCATGCCGCCACCGACGGCACCAGGGTCGTCTACGAGTCGGCCGGGCAGCTGTGGCTGCTCCCGTCCCTCGCGGCCGACGCCGTGCCGCAGCGGCTCGAGGTGCAGCTCGCCGGGCCGCGCACCGACCGCGCGCCGCGGCGGGTGTCGGCGGGGCGCTGGCTCGACTCGGCCCGGCCCGATCGCACGGGCCGCACGAGCATCGCCGTCGTCCGGGGCACCGTGCACCGGCTCACCCACCGCGACGGCCCGGCCCGGGTCCTGTTCGCGCAGCCGGGCGCGCGGGCGCGGTTGGCCCGCCCGCTGGGCGACGACCGGGTGATCTGGATCGACGACGTCGAGGGCGAGGAGGCCGTCTGCATCGCCCCGCTCGACAGCACCGCAGCCGACGCGCAGGCGCCGCGCCGCTACGGGGTCGGGGAGCTGGGTCGGGTCCACGAGCTGGAGGTCGCTCCCGACGCCTCGGCGGCCGCGCTCACCACCCACGACGGCCGGTTGCTGGTGCTCGACCTCGCCGAGCCCGATGCCGGGGTGCTGCGCGAGCTGGCCCGCAGCACGTCCGACGACATCAGCGGGATCTCCTTCGCACCCGACAGCAAGTGGATCGCGTTCTGCCAGCCGGTGGAGGTCGGGCTCACCAGCATCATGCTCGCCCGGCTCGCCGACGACACGTTGGTGCAGGTCACCGAGCCGCGGTTCACCGACGCCGATCCGGTGTTCACCTCCGACGGGCGCTACCTGGCGTTCCTCTCGATGCGCAGCTTCGACCCGATCTACGACCAGCACTCGTTCGATCTCACGTTCCCGGCGTCGTGGCGGCCGTTCCTGGTGCCGCTGGCCGCGCGCACGCCGTCACCGTTCGGGGCGAGCCCCGACGGGCGGCCGGTCTCGGCCGCCGAGGAGGGCCCGCAGGATCCCCCGGCCGAACCCGACGCGCTGGCCGATGCGGCCAAGGAGGCCGTCGAGTCGGCGGAGAAGGCAGCCGACAAGGCGGCCGGTAAGGACGGCAAGGCGAAGGACAGGGACGAGGTCCCGGAGGTGGTGGTCGACATCGACGGCATCGCCGATCGCGTCGTCCCGATCCCGGTGGCGGAGGGCCGTCTCGGCGACATGCGAGCGGCCAAGGACTGCCTGCTGTGGTTCCGCACGCCGGTCTCCGGTGTGCTCGGCGACGGCCGGGCAGGCGATGAGGAGAAGCGCGCGGGTGCCGCGCTGGAGCGCTACGACCTCGTCCGGCGCAAGCTCGACGTCATCGCAGACGCGGCGAGCGGGTTCGCCGTGAGCGGCGACGGCTCGCGCCTGGTCGTCCGCGACGGCGGCTCGCTGCGGGTGCTGCGCTCCGACCGCTCCGGGTCCGGCGCTCCCGACGGCCCGGCCGACGGCGCGTCCGACGAGTTCGAGATCGACACGCACCGGATCGTCGTCACCGTCGATCCGGCCGCGGAGTGGCGGCAGATGTTCGACGAGGCCGGCAGGCTGATGCGCGATCACTTCTGGATCGAGGACATGGCCGACGTCGACTGGGCGGGTGAGCTGGCGCGCTACCGCCCGCTCGTCGACGCCGTCGGCAGCCACGACGACCTCGTCGACGTGCTGTGGGAGCTCCAGGGCGAGCTCGGCGCGTCCCACGCGTACGTCAACGGGCGTGGCTTCGGTGATCACTCCGGCCGCCCCGGCCTGTTGGGGGCCGATCTGGAGCCGCACCCGGACGGCGGCTGGCGGGTCGTGCGCGTGCTGCCCCCGGAGACGTCCGCGCCCGCGGCCCGCAGCCCGCTGTCGAGCCCCGGCGTCGACGTCCGGGCCGGTGACGTCATCCTCGAGGTGGGCGGGCAGCCCGTCGATCCCGAGCTCGGTCCGGCGCCGCTGCTGGTGTCGCGGGGTGAGGACCTCGTGGAGCTGACGGTGCGCACCGGGGCCGATCGCGAGGGCGCGGGCGAGGTGCGCCGCGTCGTCGTGCGGCCACTGGTCAGCGACTCCGCGCTGCGCTACCAGGACTGGGTGGCGGGCAGGCGCGCGTTCACGGCGGAACGCTCCGCGGGTCGGCTGGGCTACCTGCACGTCCCGGACATGATGGCGCCGGGCTGGGCCCAGCTGCATCGCGACCTCAGCCGCGAGACGGTGCGCGAGGGCCTCGTGCTCGACCTGCGCGCCAACGGCGGCGGCCACACGTCGCAGCTCGTGATCGAGAAGCTGGCGCGCAAGGTCATCGGCTGGCAGGTGGGCCGCCACCACGAGCCCGAGACCTATCCCATGGACGCGCCGCGCGGGCCCGTGGTCGCGCTCGTCGACGAGCACTCCGGCTCCGACGGCGACATCGTCACGCAGGCCATCAAGCGCCTCGGCATCGGCCCGGTCGTCGGCGTGCGCACGTGGGGCGGTGTGATCGGGATCGACAGCCGCTACCGCCTGGTCGACGGCACCGGCGTCACGCAGCCCCGCTACGCGTTCTGGTTCGACGACGCGGCGTGGGATGTGGAGAACTTCGGCGTCGAGCCCGACGTCGAGGTCGTGATCACGCCCCAGGACTGGGTGGCGGGCCGCGATCCGCAGCTCGAGCGCGCGGTCGACATCGCGCTCGAGGCGCTGGCGGCCCGCCCGGCGGTGGCGCCGCCGGATCGTTCCACCCGTCAGTCCCGGCGGCGCCCAGAGCTGCCCCCGCGCGCGTAGGTCGGCCGCTGCCCCCCGAGTCCGTCGAGAACGTACCTGTCGTGATCCACAAGCCCTGTTGATCACCGTAACCACGTTCTCGACGGGGTCCGGGTTCCGAGGGTCGCCCCCAGGGCGACGTCAGGGTCGTCCCCGATCCGCCGGTGTCGCATCTGCGGTGTAGTGATCCCGGAAGAAGGGGGCAACCATGATCGAGGCAACGGGCCTCACGAAGCGGTACGGGTCGACGCTCGCGGTCGACAACCTGACGTTCACCGTCCGGCCGGGCACCGTCACCGGGTTCCTCGGCCCCAACGGGGCCGGCAAGTCCACCACGATGCGGATGGTGCTGGGCCTGGATCGCCCGACGGCAGGGGAGGTCCGGATCGGGGGCAGGCGCTACCAGGAACTGACGCACCCGCTGCGCACGGTCGGTGCGCTGCTGGACGCGAAGTGGGTGCACCCGAACCGGTCGGCGCGCTCGCACCTGCGCTGGATGGCGGCCTCCAACGAGCTGCCCGTGGCGCGGGTCGACGAGGTGCTCGAGACGGTCGGGCTCACCGCGGTGGCGAACAAGCGCGCCGGGGGGTTCTCGCTGGGCATGTCGCAGCGGCTCGGGATCGCGGGGGCGATGCTGGGCGACCCCGAGGTGCTGCTGTTCGACGAGCCGGTCAACGGGCTCGACCCGGAGGGCATCCAGTGGATCCGCCGGTTCATGCAGAACCTGGCTGCGGAGGGTCGCACCGTCCTCGTGTCGAGCCACCTGCTCTCGGAGATGGCGCTCACGGCCACCGACCTGGTCGTGATCGGCCGGGGCCGGTTGATCACCCAGGGCCCCACGTCGGAGTTCGTCAACGGGGCGAGCGGGGCCACGGTGCAGGTCCGCAGCCCACAGCTGGCCGAGCTGGCAGCGGCGCTGCGTGGGGCCGGGCTCGCGGTCGTCGACGTGCCGGGCGAGGCGGCGCTGCACGTCGCCGACACGACAACGGCCGTCGTCGGTGACATCGCCGCGGCCAACAGCCTCGCCCTGCACGAGCTGGCGTTGCGCGGCGGCTCGCTGGAGGAGGCCTTCATGGAGATCACGAAGCAGGACGTCGAGTTCGTGACGGGAGCGGTGGCATGAGCCTCGTCGCAGCAGAACGGATCAAGCTCTTCTCGACGCGCTCGCCGTGGTGGTGCAGCGCGCTGGCGGTGGCGCTGGTCGTCGGCGCCATCGGGCTGGTCGCCGCGGTCGCCCCGGCGGACATGGGGCCGTTGCCGGCGCAGATGATCGTGCAGTTCGTGCAGTTCGGCATGGTGGTCGTGATGGTGATGGCCGCCGTGTCGGTCACCACCGAGTACCGCTTCGCCACGATCCGCACCACGTTCCAGGCGGTGCCGAACCGCACCGCCGCGCTGCTGGCCAAGACCGGCGTCGTCGTGCTCGTCGTCACCGGGGTGGGCCTGCTCGCGGGCCTCGGTTCGTGGGCCGCGCTGCTGCTCCTGCGGCCGGACCCGGCGCTCGCGCTCACCACCGACGCCCAGATCCGCGCCGTCTTCGGGCCGGCGCTCGTGTTCGGGGTGGCGGCCGTGCTCGCCGTCGCCGTCGGCATCCTGCTCCGGCAGACGGCCGGTGCGGTGGCGCTGCTGCTGGTCTGGGCGCTGCTGCTGGAGAACATCGTCGCGGTCATCCCGAACGTCGGCGAGCAGATCCACCAGTGGTTGCCGTTCGCCAACGCGTCCAACTTCCTGGGCGGCGGTCTCGTCGAGATGCCGCTGAGCCCCTGGGGTTCGCTCGCCTACATGGCGGCGCTGGCCGCCGCCCTGCTGGGCGTGGGGATCGTTGTGGCCAACCGCCGCGACGCCTGACGGCTGCCGGGCCCGTCCGGCATCGCGGATCAGCCCACGCGGCCAACCGCCGCGATGAAACCGATGTTGCCCGATCCGGTGGCGTCGTGGACGTTGCCGACCGTGGGGATGCCGGAGCCGAGCATGCGGCGGCCTCAGGGATCTCGGGATCGACCTCGGGGAGCGCCGCCGGATCCGGCGCGGTCACCGGAGGATCCCGACGCCGGCGACGAACCCGACGTGCTCGGGACCGGCCGCGCCGTCGGGCCGCCACCGGCTCGCGTCCACGAGGCCCGGCTCCACCAGTTCGGTGCCGTGGAGCAGCTCCGCGATCCGGCTGACGGGCCGCGGCAGGATCGGGTTCGCCGTCTGCTGGTAGACCCCGGTGGCCGCCGACGCCGTGGACGGGTCGAAGTCGGCGGTGACGTGCGACAGCACGTGGACGCTGCCCGGCACGAGCCGGCTGCGGTAGTCGACGACGAGCCTGCTGAGCTCGTCCTCGTCGTGCAGGAAGTGCAGCACGGCCACGGTCAGCAGCGCGACCGGCCGGGAGAGGTCGAGATGGTCGCGCACCCCGGGCGCGGCGAACACCGACTCCGGATCGCGCATGTCGGCGGCGGTGATCGTGCTGAGCGGGTCGTCCGCCAGCATCGCGGCACTCGACGTGACCGTCACGAGCTCGTTGTCGACGTAGGACACCCGCGCGGTCGGGTCGGTCGCCTGCGCGACCTCGTGGACGTTGCCGACGGTGGGGATGCCGGAGCCGAGGTCGAGGAACTGGTCGATGCCCTGGGACTGGCAGTACCGCACCGCGCGCCCGAGGAAGCTGCGGTTGGCCCGAACCGCCTCACGGATCCAGGGCATCGCCTCGCGCGCCCGGTCACCCGCTGCGCGGTCGGCGGCGAAGTTGTGCGAGCCGCCGAGGTGGTAGTCGTACATGCGTGCCGCGTTGGGCGTGTCGGGGTCGACGGCCGGCAACTTCGCAAGGTCGGTCACGATCGGTCCCCATGACCGCAGAACCGGGGAGAACCGCACACTTCGCTCATAGCTGCTGATGTTGCCTGCTCGCCCGCGGTAGGTCCACCGCTTGCAGCGCCACCGTCAACGCGATCATCCCGGCTGGCTCCGCGAGGAGCACTCCGCGATCATGGCCGGGGTCGCCCCCGCTGCCCTGAGCGCGGTGGGGGCGCAGGCGTAGGCTCGGTCGGGTCAACCCCTCCCGGGGCACGTCGTCCCGGGCAGGGGTCTGTCCGCGTGCGCTTGAGAGGTGTCCGTCATCGTGGCCGAGCTGTCCGGTCTGCTCCGTTCCGTCCTCTCCGATCCCGATATCGCTGCCGTGGTCGACGCCGTCCGTGACGCCCGCGCGGGCGAGGTGCCGAGCGTGCGCGTCGAGGGCCCGGCCGCGCTGCGCCCGTTCCTCGCCGCCGCGTTCGGCTCGTTGCCCGGCGCCGACTCCTCCGTGCTCGCGATCACCGCAACCGACCGGGAGGCGGAGGATCTGGCCGCCGCGGCCGCCGATCTGCTCGGCCCGGCCGCGGTGGCGGTGCTGCCCAGCTGGGAGACCCTGCCCCACGAGCGGCTCTCGCCCCGCCCGGACACCGTGGGGCGGCGGCTGTCGATCTTCCGCAGGCTCGGCACGCCCGGTGACGTCCCGCGGGTCGTCGTCGCGGCCGCGCGCAGCCTGATCCAGCCGATCGCGCCCGGGCTGGGCAAGCTCGACCCCGTCGAGCTGCGGGTCGGCACCGTCCACGACTTCGACGGGCTGCTGGAGCGGCTCGTCGAGCTGGCCTACACCCGCGTCGAGATGGTCACCGCCCGCGGCGAGTTCGCCGTGCGCGGCGGCATCGTCGACATCTTCGCGCCCACCGCGGAGCACCCCGTCCGCGTCGAGTTCTGGGGCGACGAGGTCAGCGAGCTGCGGTCGTTCTCCGTGGCCGACCAGCGCTCCGTCGGCCCCGTCGACGAGCTGATCGCGCCGGGCTGCCGGGAGCTGCTGCTCACCGAGCCCGTCCGGTCCCGCGCCGCCGCGCTCGCCCGCGAGCACGAGAACAACGCGCCGCTGCGCGAGCTGCTGGAGCACCTCGCGGAGGGCATCCCGGCCGAGGGCATGGAGTCGCTCGTGCCGGTGCTCGTCGGCGCCGAGCTGGAGCTGCTCACCGACCTGCTACCCGCGGGCGCCACCGTGCTGCTGGCCGACCCGGAGCGCATCCGCAAGCGCGCCGCCGATCTCGTCCGCACGGGCCAGGAGTTCCTCGAGGCGTCGTGGTTCGCCGCTGCGGCGAGCCGGGAGGGCGACACGGGAGCCGGGGCGCACGGGCCGATCGACGTCGGCGCGTCCGCGTACCGCGGGCTCGGTGAGGTGCTCGAGCACGCCGCGTCCACCGGCCACCGCGTCGTGACGCTCAGCCCGTTGATCAGCGGCGACGACGAGGCGCTCGCGCCCGCGGTGCACGAGGTGGAGTCCTACCGCGGCGACACCGACCGCGCGCTCACGGATCTGCGGGCGCACGTCGCCACCGGGGGCGCCGCGGTGCTCGTCGTCGGCGGCCAGGGCACGGCCAAGCGGTCGCTGGAGCAGCTGGGTGAGGCCGAGGTGCCCGCCGCGCTGGTCGACGCGCTCACCGCGGTGCCGCAGCCGGGGCTCGTCACCGTCACCTGCGGGCGGCTCACCGAGGGCTTCACCGCCACGAGCAGCGCGCTGGTGGTGCTGAGCGAGGCCGATCTGACGGGCAACCGCGCGAACCTCACCGAGACGCGCAAGCTCGCCACCCGCCGCCGCAACGCCGTCGACCTGGTCACGCTCAAGCCGGGTGATCACGTCGTGCACTCCCAGCACGGCATCGGCAAGTTCGTCGAGATGCGCGAGCGCACCGTCAGCGGCGCCACCCGCGAGTACCTGGTGCTCGAGTACGCGTCGTCCAAGCGCGGGCAACCGGCCGACCGGCTGTTCGTGCCCACCGACGCGCTCGACGAGATCAGCCGCTACGTCGGCGGCGAGGTGCCCACGCTCAACAAGCTCGGCGGCGGCGACTGGGCCAAGACCAAGGGCAAGGCGCGCAAGGCCGTGCGGCAGATCGCGGCGCAGCTCGTGCAGCTCTACGCGGCGCGCCAGTCGGCGCCCGGGCACGCGTTCGCCAAGGACACGCCGTGGCAGCGCGAGATGGAGGACGCGTTCCCCTACACCGAGACGCCGGATCAGCTCTCGGCGATCGACGAGGTCAAGGCCGACATGGAGCGCCCCGTCCCGATGGACCGCGTGATCTCCGGCGACGTCGGCTTCGGCAAGACCGAGATCGCCGTGCGGGCCGCGTTCAAGGCGGTGCAGGACGGCAAGCAGGTGGTGGTGCTGGTGCCCACCACGCTGCTGGCCACCCAGCACCTCGACACGTTCACCGAGCGCATGCGCGCGTTCCCGGTCACGGTGCGCGGGCTGTCGCGGTTCACCGACAACGCCGAGGCCCGCAAGACCATCGAGGGGCTCGCCGACGGCACCGTCGACGTCGTCGTCGGCACCCACCGGCTGCTGCAGAACAGCGTGCGGTGGAAGGACCTCGGCCTGGTGATCGTCGACGAGGAGCAGCGCTTCGGGGTGGAGCACAAGGAGCACATCACGGCGTTGCGCACCCACGTCGACGTGCTCACGCTCTCCGCCACCCCGATCCCGCGCACGCTCGAGATGAGCCTGGCCGGCATCCGGGAGATGTCCACGATCACCACACCTCCCGAGGACCGCCACCCCACGCTCACCTACGTCGGTGCCTACTCCGACAAGCAGGTGGCCGCGTCGATCCGGCGCGAGCTGCTGCGCGACGGGCAGGTGTTCTACGTCCACAACCGGGTCTCGACGATCGACCGCGCCGCCAAGCTGATCCGCGACCTCGTGCCGGAGGCCCGCATCGCCGTCGCGCACGGGCAGATGAACGAGGACGTGCTCGAGCGCACCGTCAACGGGTTCTGGCACAACGAGTTCGACGTGCTGGTCTGCACCACGATCGTCGAGAACGGGCTCGACATCTCCAACGCCAACACGTTGATCGTGGAGCGCTCCGACACCCTCGGACTCTCGCAGCTGCACCAGCTCCGCGGCCGCGTCGGTCGAGGTCGCGAGCGCGGCTACGCCTACTTCCTGTTCCCGCCGGAGCACCCGCTCACCGAGACCGCGCACGACCGCCTCGCCACGATCGCGCAGCACTCCGAGCTCGGTGCGGGTGCGGCCGTCGCGATGAAGGACCTGGAGATCCGCGGCGCCGGCAACATCCTGGGCGCCGAGCAGAGCGGCCACATCGCCGGCGTCGGGTTCGACCTCTACATCCGGCTCGTCGGCGAGGCCGTCGCGGCGTTCCGCCAGCAGGCGGGCGCCGGGGAGGGCGAGGAGGTGGAGACGCTCGCCGAGGTGCGGGTGGACCTGCCGATCGACGCGCACGTGCCGCACGACTACATCACCGGCGAGCGGCTGCGGCTGGAGGTGTACCGCAAGATCGCCGAGGCCGGCGACGCCGCGGCGCTCGATGCGATCGTCGAGGAGCTGAACGACCGCTACGGCGAGCCGCCCACCCCGGTGCGCAACCTGCTGGCCGTCGCCGCGTTCCGCCAGAGCTGCCGGGAGCTCGGGGTCGCGGAGGTCGCCGTGACCGGCACCGGCATCCGGCTCGGTCCGCTGGAGCTGCCGGACTCGGCGCAGATGCGGCTCAAGCGGTTGCACCCCAAGTCCGTCTACCGCCCGGCGGCGCAGGCCGTGATCGTGCCGAAGCCGGTGGAGGGTGGCCGGATCGGTGGTGCGGAGCTGCGCGACACCGAGCTGCTCGATTGGTGCACGAAGCTCCTTCGCGACATCCTGACCCGCCCGCTGGTGCCCGCGGGCGCCCCCGCACGGTGAGCTCGGGCACGCGTGAGAGGGTGATCGGCGTGCGTACGCAGGTAGGGCGCGTCCTGGCCGCTGTTGTGGTCGTCGGCGCCGTGGTCAGCGGTTGTGGTTCCGTGCAGCCCGGGGCGGCGGTGATCGTCGGCCCGGATGCGGTGGCGGTGTCCACCGTGCAGTCACAGCTCGACGCGGTGCTCAAGCGCACCGACCTGATGTCTCAGGTCACCGCGCAGGGCGGCACCGCCGCCGATGTCGCCCGCGACGTCGTCACGCGCTCGGTGATGCACCAGCTGCTGCAGCGCCAGGCGGCGGCCACGGGTGTGGTCGTGAGCGACGCGGCCGTCGACGCCGCCATCGCGGCGCAGGGCGGTCTCGACAAGCTGCTGGCCACCAGCCTCACCGATGCCACCGGCCTGCGCGACCGCGTCCGCGACGACCTGACCGCCGCCGAGCTGGCCAAGCGGGCCGTCGGCGGCCTGTCGGTCACCGCCGACCTGATCGCGTCCACCTCCAAGGAGGACGCCCAGGCGAAGGCGAAGATCCTCGCGGCGGGCGGCCCGGCGGCCGACGCGCTGTTCAAGGCGGGGCCGCAGACCACGGCGAAGGGCATGGCGTACCAGGCGGCCACCAACCCCGGCGCCGCCTCCGCCGTGCTGTTCGGCACGCCCGTCGGCACCACGGTGTACTACCAGCCCAACCCGCAGCAGGCGAGCTGGATCGTCTTCAAGATCACCAACCGGCAGACCGACGGCCCCGTCGACCCGGCCGCCGTCGCCAAGATCAGCCAGGACGAGCTCGTCGCGATCGGCGAGCGGATGATGCAGCCGGTGGGCAAGCAGGCGGGCATCGACGTCAACCCGCGCTACGGCGTCTGGGACCCGATCCAGCTGCGCGTGGTCGCCGCCGACGGTACCGCGGGCGAGATCCTGCCCTCGGCAGCGGGCTGACGCAGCCGGATGTCGCGCACCGTCGTCGTACTGCCGCTGCGCTGGACCGGTGTGCTGCCGGCCGCCGCCGTCCCCGCGCTGCGGGCCGCCACCGCGCTCGTCGCCGATGCGACCGTGCCCGTCGAGGTGCTCACCGCGACGGGCGCGATCCGGCGCCCCGGCCCGATCGTCGACGGTGAGGTGCTGCTCACCAGCGATCCGCAGGCCGTCGAGGCCGACGTCGTGGTGGTGGCCGAGGCGCCCGCCGGTGCCGCGCTGCTCGACGCCGTGGCTGTCATGGACACGCTGCGCTCGCCGGGCGGCTGCCCGTGGGACGCGGAGCAGACGCCCGAGTCGCTGCTGCAGTACCTCGTCGAGGAGTGCTACGAGCTCTACCAGGCCATCGAGGACGGCGACCGCGTCGCGGTGCGGGAGGAGCTCGGCGACGTCCTGCTCCAGGTGCTGTTCCACGCGCGCATCGCCACCGAGCAGACCACCGACCGGTTCGGCATCGACGAGGTGGCCGGCGATCTGGTCACCAAGCTCGTCGGGCGCCACCCGCATGTCTTCGCCGGCACCGAGCGCATCGAGACCGCCGAACGGCAGGAGCACCGCTGGGAGGAGCTCAAGCGGGCGGAGAAGCAGCGCGAGTCCAGCGTCGACGGGGTGGCCACGAGCCAGCCCGCCGTGGCACTGGCCGCGAAGCTGACCAGCCGCACCGCGCGCGCCGGGCTGCCCGCCGACCACCTCCCCTCCGGGTCGGGGATCGGCGATCAGCTCTTCGCGCTCGCCGCCCGCGCCAAGCTCGGCGGCGTCGATCCCGAGGCCGAGCTGCGGCGCGTCGCCCTGCAGTTCGCCGTCGACGTCCGGGAAGCGGAGCGCGCCGCGGTGACCGCGGGCGCCGACCCCCACACCCTCGACGCGGCGGCGTGGAAGCAGTACTGGCCCCGCTGACCCACCGCCACCACCCCCCGTCGAGAACGACGTTGCCATGATCAACAAGGCCTTTTGATCATGACAACGTCGTTCTCGACGGCGCGGGTGGGCACGGAGGGTTACGGGGCCTTGCTGTAGCGGTCGGCTGCGGCCCACACCAGCTGGGCGTAGGCGGTGGAGCGGTTGTAGGTGAGCACGCCGTCCCACCAGCCCTTGCCGCTGCCCATGTCGCGGCCCCCGGCGCAGAGGTAGGCCGCGGCGCCACGCGCGGCGTCGTCGAACTGGTTGGGGTCGCGCACACCGTCGCCGTTGCCGTCGGCGCCGTAGCGGGCCCAGGTGGCGGGCAGGAACTGCATGGGGCCGACGGCCCGGTCGAGGCTCGCGTCGCCGTCGAGCGCGCCGCCGTCGGTGTCGGGGACGGGGCGGGTGCCGCTCGTGCCGTCCAGCGGCACCCCGACGACGGACGGCCGGACGCCACCGTCGGCGTCGACGCGGGAGCCGTCGATCCGCCCGTGCAGCGACTCGACGCGTCCGACTCCGGCGAGCGTGACCCAGGACAGCCGGCAGTTCGGCGTGCGGGCCCGCTGCGCGATCTCGGCTGCCGCGTAGGCCTGCAGTGCCCGCGCGCCGACGCCGGTGCGCTGCGCGGTGGTGGCCGCCCACGCCACGACGTCGAGGCCTGCCGGCAGCGCCTCGGGCTGGACGACGGGCGTGTTGCGCTCGACGTCGGCCCGCGTCAGCCCGTCGCCGTGCTGGGCCGGTGGGCCGCTGTCGATGCTGCGGACGAGCAGCGCCAACGCGCCGAAGCCGAGCACCACGACGGTGCCGAGCGCGACGATGACCAGCAGCAGCACCTTCGCGACGGAACGCCGGGGAGCCCGGGGAGGCCTCGGAACAGGCGGGGCTGTCGGGACGGGCACCCGGTCCACACTGCCAGAAACCGGACCGGAGGCGGTCAGGTCTCCAGCAGCGACTGGCCCCAGTACGCGCCGTCGCGCAGTCCCGGCGGGATGGCGAAGTGCGCGGAGCCGGTGTGCTGGACGTACTCCATCATCTTGTCGCCGCCCGCCAACGCCCGCTGCATCGGCACGAACTGCTTGTGCGGATCGCGCATGTACGCCAGGAAGAACAGCCCGGCGTTGAGGTGGCCCTGCCCGTCGGAGCCGTCGACGAAGTTGTAACCCCGCCGGAGGATCTTGGCGCCGTTGAGCGCCTGGGCCGACGCCAGCCGGATGTGGGCGTCCTTGGCGATCGCGGGCAGGCCGTCGGCGTCCTTGGCGGCGAAGTCGGCCTGGTCGAACTCGCCCGTGGCGCCGATGGCCGCGCCGACACCCTTGGACCGCCCGATGATGCCTTCCTGCTCGGTCAGCGACGTGCGGTCCCAGACCTCGATGTGCATCCGGATCCGGCGGGACACGAGGTAGCTGCCGCCCGCCAGCCAGGCCGGGCCGTCGCCGGGCTGCACCCACACCTGGTCGTCGAGGATCGACGTGTCCTCGGCCTTGACGTTGTTGGTGCCGTCCTTGAACCCGAACAGGTTGCGCGGCGTGGCCTGCGCCGTCGACGTCGACGAGGTGCGCCCGAACCCCAGCTGCGACCACCGCACGGCCGTGGTGCCGAACCCCATCCGCACGAGGTTGCGCACCGCGTGCACCGCGACCTGCGGGTCGTCGGAACAGGCCTGGATGCACAGGTCCCCACCCGACATCGCGGGATCCAGCTCGTCACCGGTGAACGCGGGGAGCGGCGCCAGCCCGGGCGGACGCTGTGCGCCCAGCCCGAACCGGTCGAACAGGCCCGGCCCCACCCCGAAGGTCAACGTGAGCGACGCCGCGGGAAGCCCGAGCGCCTCCCCGGTGTCGGTCGGTGGCGCGTACGGGTTGAGGTTGACGGCGCCGCCCGGCGCGGCCTCGGCTCCGGCGGTCATCCGCTCGGCCGCGGCCGTCCACTTCTGCAGCATCGCCCGCAGCTGCTCCCGGTCGTCGGTGATGACGTCGAGCGCGACGAAGTGCAGGCGGTCCTGCGCGGGGGTGATGATGCCAGCCTGACGGGTGCCGCGGAACGGCACGACGCCGTCGGGGGGCGGGGGTGCGCCGCGGGCCGAACCCGCGGCGTACCCGGCGGCGACCCCCGCCCCGGCCAACGCGACACCCGCTCCGGTCCAGCCCAGCAGCCGTCTGCGCGACATCCCGGTGGCGGTGGGCGGATCCCCGGCTGCCTGGACCGGGCTCGGTTGGGCCTGCTCCGGTGCCTGCGTCTCGTTGGCCGCGTCGCTCATGACGTCACGACACCCGCTACCTGGCTGACCGGCTCGGCAAGCGCATCGACGACCTCGGTCATCTTCTTCTTGTCGGCGTCGGTGAGGTCGGTGTAGAGCTTGAACCCGTCACCGACGCGGTAGCCCTCCAGCAGGGCGTCGACGGCGGCGAACGTCTTGTCGAGCGTCGGGCCGAGCTGCGGGTTCTTGGCGTCGATCACCGGTCGCAGCGACGCGACCGCGGCCTGCGAGCCCTCGACGTTGGCCTTGAAGTCCCACAGGTCGGTGTGCGAGTAGCGGTCCTCCTCGCCGGTGATCTTGCTGGTGGCGACCTCGTCGAGCAGCTCCTTGGCACCGTTGGCCAGCTGCGCGGGCGTCAGCTTCAACGCCGGGATGCGCGACTGCAGGTCCTTGACGTCGGTGACGAGCTGGTCGGCGATCGCGGGCGAGTCGGCCTTCAGCCCGTCGACCCAGAGGTCCTTCTCCAGGCGGTGGAAGCCGGTCCAGTTCACGCCGGGGTCGCGCTCGTCGTCCTCGCGACCGTCGAGCTTGGGGTCGATGTCACCGAAGGACTCGGCCACCGGCTCGATGCGCTCGTAGTAGGTGCGCGCGACCGGGAACACGGCCTTGGCCGCGGCGACGTCGCCCTTCTTGATGTCGTCGGCGAACTCCTGGGTCTTGGGCACCAACGCGTCGAGCTGGCTGCTGATGTAGCGGGTGTAGTTCGTCGTGGCGTCGGCGAGCTGGGCGTTGGTGTCGGTGGACTTCGCTGCCGTCCCGGTGATCGTGAACGGGGCCCGGATGCCGTCGCCGACCATGCCGGGCTTGCAGGCGGTGGTGTACGTGCCGCCGTCGGGCACCTCGACGATGAGCTGCCGGGTGAGGCCGGGGCCGATGTTCTCGACCTCGCCCATGATCCGGTCGCCGGTGGCGTAGAGGTAGAACTCGGTGACCTTCGAGCCGGCGTTGTTGATCGAGAAGGTGAGCTTGCCGGCCGCCGCGGTGGTGGCGGAGACCTCACAGGCCGTGTCGGCGGCCTTGACGGTGATCGGGCCGCCTGCGGCCGGGGCCCCCGGCGCGGCAGCGGGCGGGGCGGTGCTGGTGCAGCCGGCCATGGCGGCTGCTGCGACCGCGAGCGTCGCGGTCGCCATTCCGGTACGGGTCCTGCGGGACATCGTTCTCCTCGGGGGTCAGGACGCGGTGGTGGTGGTGGTGGCGGCTCCGGAGGACCGCGCGCTGCGTTGGGGAAGAAGGAACAGCGTCAGTACGACGGCCACGTAGACGACCCAGGCGACGGCTTGCAGCACGGTGGTCTGCGGGGAGAAGTTGAAGATCCCCTTCAGCAGGGTGCCGTACCAGGAGTCCGGTGGTATGGCATTGCTGACGTCGAAGGCGAGGGTGTTGAGGCCGGGGAGGATCGCGGCTTCCTGCAGGTCGTGCAGGCCATAGCCGAGGATGCCGGCGGCCACGAAGATCAGCAGCGCGCCGGTGATCGTGAAGAAGCGGCCCATGTTCAGCTGCACGGCACCCTTGTAGATGAGGTACGCGAGCACGATCGCCAGCGCGATGCCGATCAGGAAGCCGATGAGCGGCTGGCTGGTCTGGCCCGCGGCCTGGGCCGCTGCGAAGAAGAAGAACGCGGTTTCGAGGCCTTCCCGCCCGACGGCGAGTGCGGCCATGACGATCACCGCGGTGGAACCCATCTGGATGGCGTCCTCGAGCCGCCCCCGCAGCTCGGCCGAGATGGATCTGGCCGCCCGGCGCATCCAGAAGATCATCCAGGTGACGAAGCCCACGGCGATGATGGAGAGGCCGCCGCCGAATGCCTCCTGGGCCTCGAACGTCAACGCCTGCTCGGCGAGCGCGAGCGCGAGCGTGACGCCGATGCTGACCGCGACGGCGATGCCGACGCCGAGCCAGACCTTGGGCAGCACGGATCTGCGTCCCGTGCGGACCAGGAAGGCCACCAGGATGCTCACCACGAGTGCCGCTTCCAGGCCCTCGCGCAGTCCGATCAGTGCATTGCCGAGCACGGCCACTCCCAGCATCCATCGTGCTGCCGTTAGGCCAGCCTCATCAGTAGCTGGGCCAGGCTAGCTTGCACTTACCGGAGTCGGAAGTGTCGCGCGCAACATGAGACGTCGGAGGCGCCCGGATCGGCCTCGATGCCCGATTCAGTCGCGGTCGGCGTCGTCCATCGAGGCACTGAGGGCCATTCGGGCCCGCACTTCGCCGAGCGCTTCCTGGTATTCCGGCCGCGGGTCCATCGCCACCGCCATCTGCAGTTGCGTCTGTGCCTCGGCCAGGCGGCTCTGCCGCTGCAGCGCCTTGCCGAGCGCGAACCGCGCGTAGTGATCGGCCGGGTCGAGTTCGAGCACCCGGGTGAAGGCTGCCTCGGCCCGCTTGAGCTGGGCGGAGTTGAGATAGGCGCGCCCTGCGAGCAGCTGGACCGATGCGTCGTTCGGCTGGTTGGCCAGCACCGGCTCCAGCGCCTGCAGCGCATCGAGCGGACGGCTGCGGGAGATCAACATCTCGGCACGGCGGAACGACTCGAACAGGTCATCGGACGCAGGCTGACTCGTCATGGTCTCACCTAGGTTAGGCAACCGAGCCGCGATCTGCGAGGGGTTGACAGCGCCCGATCCCGGCATCCGCTAGGGGGCCAACAGGCGAACGGCCGATGACCTCGGGCGATCCGGGGAGCCCACCTCGCCGGGTTCGCGGACACCGCCCGTTAGGCTGGCCCACCGAATAGGGATCACTCGCTGGACGGGAGTACTGGTGGCGGTTATCGAGCAGGTCGGTGCACGCGAGATCCTCGATTCCCGGGGAAATCCGACCGTCGAGGTGGAGGTCGCCCTCGACGACGGCACCCTGGCCAGGGCGGCGGTGCCGTCGGGGGCGTCCACGGGCGAGCACGAGGCCGTCGAGCTCCGTGACGGTGACCCGCTGCGGTTCGGCGGCAAGGGCGTCGAGAAGGCCGTTGCGGCCGTGCTCGACGAGATCGGCCCGGAGCTGTCCGGGATGGAGGCCGTCGACCAGCGGCTGGTCGACCAGCGCCTCGTCGATCTGGACGGCACTCCCGACAAGTCCCGGCTGGGCGCCAACGCGCTGCTGGGCGTCTCGCTCGCGGTGGCCAAGGCGGCCGCGGAGTCGTCGGGCCTGGAGCTGTTCCGCTACGTCGGCGGCCCCAACGCCCACGTGCTGCCGGTGCCGATGATGAACATCATCAACGGTGGTGCCCACGCCGACAGCTCCGTCGACGTGCAGGAGTTCATGATCGCCCCGATCGGTGCCGACTCGTTCCGCGAGGCGCTGCGCTGGGGTGCCGAGGTCTACCAGTCCCTCAAGTCCGTGCTCAAGAGCAAGGGACTGGCCACCGGCCTTGGTGACGAGGGCGGCTTCGCCCCCGACCTGCCCGGCACCCGCGCCGCGCTCGACCTCATCGCCGAGGCCGTCGAGAAGACCGGTTACGTGCTGGGCCGCGACATCGGGCTCGCGCTCGACGTCGCCGCCACGGAGTTCCACTCCGACGGCGTCTACTCCTACGAGGGCAAGAAGCTCTCGGCCGCGGAGCTGTCGGCCGTCTACGCCGAGCTCGTGGGGGAGTACCCGCTGATCTCGATCGAGGACCCCCTGTCGGAGGACGACTGGGACGGCTGGGTCGCCCTCACCGAGGCGATCGGTGACCGCGTCCAGCTCGTGGGCGACGACCTGTTCGTCACCAACCCGGAGCGGCTCGACGACGGCATCAACCGCGGTGCGGCCAACGCGCTGCTGGTGAAGGTCAACCAGATCGGCACGCTGTCGGAGACGCTCGACGCCGTGACGCTCGCGCACTCGTCGGGCTACCGCTGCATGATGAGCCACCGCTCCGGCGAGACCGAGGACACCACGATCGCCGACCTGGCCGTCGCCACCGGCTGCGGCCAGATCAAGACCGGGGCCCCGGCCCGTTCGGAGCGGGTCGCCAAGTACAACCAGCTGCTGCGCATCGAGGAGGCTCTCGGCGACGCCGCCCGGTACGCGGGCGACCTGGCCTTCCCGCGGTTCACGGCGGGCTCCTGAGCATGAGCAGGTCCGCGAGCGGCTGCGGTCGCCGTCGCTGAGCGGAAACCGGGCGCGACGAACTCGGGGGTGGGAGACGCCATGGCGGAGGAGCGAGCGAAGCCGGGGGTCGGCCGGACGCGCCGCACCCCGCGTCAGCGTGGCAGCGGTACCGGAGCTTCCCGGCGCCGCGGCCGCGAGCCGCAGCTGACCCGCACGCGCACCCGTGGTGTCGTCGCCGCCACCACGGGCCTTCTCGGCCTGTCGTCCACCCGTCGGGCGGCGGTGCTGGCTGTCGTCGTGTGCGCGCTCGCGCTCACCGTCGCGGTGCCGTTGCGCAACTACGTGGCGCAGCGCCAGGAGCTGGCCAGCGTCAGCGAGCAGCAACGCGCGCTCGCCGCCGACGTCGCCGATCTCACCGAGCAGCGGGCCCGGCTCTCCGATCCCGCCGAGATCGCGTCGCAGGCCCGCTCGCGGCTCGGGTACGTCCAGCCGGGGGAGACGCCCTACGTCGTCCAGTTCCCGGCGGCACCCCCCGGTCCGGCGCCCGACGCCGCGACGGGTGTGCCGTGGTATCGCCAGCTCTGGCGCGAAGTCTCCGAAGGATCACCATGACGTCCCGCCCGACCACTCCCGCCGGTATCGCGCCCGCCGACGCCGCGGCCGTCGCGGCCCAGCTGGGCCGCCCGCCCCGGGCCGTCCGCGAGGTTGCCCACCGCTGCCCGTGCGGGCTGCCGTCGGTGGTGCAGACGGCGCCGCGGCTCGAGGACGGCACCCCGTTCCCCACGTTGTACTACCTGACGTGCTCGCGGCTGAACTCGCGCATCGGCACCATCGAGGCCGAGGGCCGGATGCGGGAGATGACCGAGCGCCTGGCCGCCGACCCCGAGCTGGCCGCGGCTTACCAGCGTGCGCACGAGTCCTACCTCGCCGAGCGGGACGCCATCGAGTCACTGGGCACGAAGGTCAGCGCGGGCGGGATGCCCGACCGCGTGAAGTGCCTCCACGTCCACGTCGCCCACGCGCTGGCGGCCGGCCCGGGCGTCAACCCGTTCGGTGACGAGACCCTCGCCGAGGTGGGGGAATGGTGGCGCGCGGGACCCTGCGCCTGCGCCGAGCAGCCCTGATTTCGCCACCCCGGCACGCTGATCTCGCCGATCCGACACGGTCCGGGCCGCGGCCGGCGTGCCGAGATCGCCGAATCACCGTGTCGAGAAGGCGAAACCAGCGTGTCGAGAAGGCGAAATCGTCAGTGCGGGGTGACGCGGGCGAGCAGGGCCTCGGAGTGCGCCTCCGCGGGCAGCGTGCCTGCCGTGCGCCAGGGGCCGTCGGGCAGGAAGCGGGAGCTCACGAACGCCGACGACACCTCGGTGGGCGCGTGGCGCAGCAGCAGGCTGCCCTGCAGGCACAGCGCGAGCATCTCGGCCAGCCGCCGGGCCCGGCGCGGCTCCCGGCTGCGCAGCTCGGTGCGCAACTCCCGCACGCCGCGGTCGAACCACGTGTCGGCCCCGGACGCGGCGTCGACCTCGGTCAGCACCGCGTCGACGGAGTCGGGCTCCTTGCCCACCGCCCGCAGCACGTCGAGCGCCGTGACGTTGCCCGAGCCCTCCCAGATCGAGTTGAGCGGGGCCTCGCGGTAGAGCCGCGGCATCCCCGAGTCCTCGACGAAACCGTTGCCGCCCAGGCACTCCAGCGCCTCGGCGACGACGGCGGGCGTGCGCTTGCAGACCAGGTACTTGGCAGCGGGCAGCGCGAGGCGCAGCAGCGCGTGCTCACCACGGTCGACGGCGCCGGCCAAGCGCATCGCCAGCGCGGTGGCGGCCTCGGACTCGAGCGCGAGATCGGCGACGACCGCCTGCATCAGCGGTGAATCGGCCAGCTTCGCGCCGAACGCGCTGCGGTGCGCGACGTGGTGGGCCGCCTCGCTCAGCGCCGCCCGCGTGATCGACGCCGAGCCGAGCACGCAGTCGAGCCTGGTCATCGACACCATCTCGATGATGGTGTGGACGCCGCGTCCCTCCTCACCCAGCCGCCAGCCCGTGGCCCCGGTGTACTCGACCTCAGCGGACGCGTTGGACCGGTTGCCGAGCTTGTCCTTGAGCCGCTGCAGGCGGATGGCGTTGCGGCTGCCGTCGGGCAGCACCCGCGGCAGCACGAAGCACGTGAGGCCGCCGGGGGCCTGCGCGAGCGTGAGGAACAGGTCGTTCATCGGGGCCGAGGTGAACCACTTGTGCCCGACGAGCCGGTAGGTGCCGTCGGCGTTCGGCCGGGCCTGCGTGGTGCCGGCGCGGACGTCGGAACCGCCCTGCTTCTCCGTCATGGACATGCCGGCGAGCAGCCCGGCCTTCGTGGACGGTTCGGCGAGCCCGAAGTCGTAGGTGGTGGCGCGCAGACCCGGCTCGTACGCCGCAGCCAGCGCGGCGTCCTGGCGGAGTGCGGGCACCGCCGCGTACGTCATCGACACCGGGCAGCAGTGCCCCGACTCCAGCTGCCCCATGAGGTAGAAGCCGGCCGCGCGGGCCACGTGCGCGCCCGATCCCGGCTCCGCCACCCACGGCGTGCCGTGCAGCCCCCAGCCGACCGACGTGCGCATCAGCCAGTGCCATGACGGGTGGAACTCGACCTCGTCGACGCGGTGGCCGTACCGGTCATGGGTGTGCAGCACCGGCGGGTTGGTGTCGGCGAGCCGCGCGTGCTCGCGCGCCGTGGCCGACGAGACGAGCGCGGCGAGCTGCCGGAGCGTGGGCAGCGCGTCGCCCGCTCCCTCCCGCCCGACGGCGTCGACGAGCGCCGGATCGCAGGCCATGAGGTCGGCGCCCGTGAGTGGTGGCGGCTGGTTCTCGACGGTGTGCGTGACGTCATCGGCGGTGGTGGGCGCCGGAGGCCGAGCCACCGGCGCCTCCGTGCGGGCCGCGGCGGCGGGCTCTGCCACCCGCGTGGCCGCGGTGGTGCGCCGCGGTTTGCGGGCCTGCTTGGGGATGGCCGCCGGAGCCTCGGGCGCCACCGGCTCGGCCGGGACGGGCCCGGCCGGACCCGCGGCGACGTCCGCCGCCCCGTCCTGGTCCTGCCCCCGCTGATCGACCACGCGATGAGGGTAGTACCCAGATGCACTCGTTCGTGGCTGTTCCGGCGGCATTCTCCCTCGTCGGGGCGGCCCCGATACGGTTGCGGCAGCCGCGATCCGACCCGCTGGAGGAGTACTACATGTCACGAGTGGCCGCCATCGACTGCGGGACGAACTCGATCCGGCTGCTCGTCGCCGACGTCACCACGAGCTTCGACGGCACGACGGCACTGCGCGATCTGCACCGCGAGCAGCGGGTCGTGCGCCTGGGTCAGGGCGTGGACGCGACCGGCGTGCTGGCCCCCGAGGCGCTGGAGCGCACCCGCGTCGCGCTCGTCGACTACGCCGTCGCGCTGCGCCGCAAGGGCACCGAGCGCGTGCGGATGGTGGCCACGAGCGCCACGCGTGACGCGAACAACCGCGACGACTTCTTCGGGATGGTGCGCGACACGCTGGGCGTGGACGCCGAGGTGATCTCCGGTGACGAGGAGGCCACGCTGTCGTTCGTCGGCGCGGTCGGCGACCTCGATCCCGACGACGGGCCGTTCGTCGTGGTCGACACGGGCGGCGGCTCCACCGAGCTCGTGGTCGGCGACCTCACCGACGGCAAGGCGACGGTCCGTTTCGCCCGTTCGGTCGACATCGGCAGCGTCCGCATCACCGAGCGCGTGCTGGCGGGAGACCCCCCGACGGCCGTGGAGGTGGCCCAGGCCCGGGAGCTGGCGTCGTCGGTGCTGGCCGAGGCGTTCGCCGCGGTCCCGATGGACGGCGTGCGCACCTGGGTGGGGGTGGCGGGCACGATCACCACGCTGTCGGCCTACGCGCAGGGGCTGCAGCGCTACGACTCCGACGCCGTGCACCTGTCGCGCCTGTCGGTCGACGACCTGCGCCGCATCGCCGACGAGCTGCTGGGCATGTCGCGCGCGGAGCGCGGCACCCACCCGGCCATCCACCCGGGCCGGATCGACGTCATCGGCGGTGGCGCGCTGATCGTCGACGTGCTGGCCCAGGAGCTGCGGGCCCGTGCGGGCATCGAGGAGCTGGTGATCAGCGAGCACGACATCCTGGACGGCATCGCGCGCTCGATCGCCTGATTCCTGTCGGTGCCGGTCCGTAGCGTCACCGGCGTGGATGTAGCACTCGCACCCTGGGCGGTCGACGACCTCGACCTGCTCCTGCAGTCCAACACGCCCGCGATGACCGAGCACCTGGGCGGCCCGGAGACCGAGGCGAAGGTGCTCGCGCGGCATCGGCGCTACCTCGCGCTCGACGACGCCGGCTGGATGTTCCGCATCGTCGCCGACGGCGCGCCCGCGGGCAGCATCGGGTTCTGGCACCAGGGCTGGAACAGCGGGCAGGTCTACGAGACCGGTTGGGCCGTCCTGCCCGCATTCCAGGGCCGTGGCCTCGCGGTCGCCGCTGCGCTGCAGGTCATCGCGCTGGCGCGGAAGCATGGCGACCATCGCCACCTGCACGCCTTCCCGTCGATCCACCACGGGGCGTCCAACGGGATCTGCCGCCGCGCCGGGTTCACGCTGCAGGGCGAGTGCGATGTCGAGTACCCGAAGGGGTCGCTCAAGCGGTGCAACGACTGGCGGGTCGACCTCAGTGTGGAGCCGTGACGAAACGTCGCGAGATCGGCCGACTGCGCGATCCGCGAAGGTTCGTGCACGTACATCATGTGCCCGGCCTCGTAGTAGCGGCGCTCGATGCGGTCGCGCAGCTCGTCGGGGATCGCCAGCTGCGCGAGCACCTGCTCGGCGGCGAAGTACGGCGTGGCCCCGTCGTGGTTGCCGAACCCGACGTGCACGCGCAGGTGCGGGTTGGCCCGCATCGCGGCGGCGAGCCGGGCCGTCGCGCTCACGGCCCGGCCCTCGACTGGGCGTAGGACCACGGCTGCACGCGTCCCGTCAGCACCTCGTAGGGCAGGTCGCTGGCGTAGCCGAGCGCGCCGCGCACGTGCTGGTGCAGCGCCGCGGCGTACGGGCCGGTGATCGCCGCGATGGAGGGGTCGTACGTGCCTGCCGCGCCCGTCGATGCGGCCCACGGTCCGGCCGGTGTCGCGCAGCAGCTCACAGAAGAACCGCTGGTGCTCGATGCGCAGCCGCACGCGTCGCACGTAGTCCTCGGTCAGGCCGCTCAGCGCGGCCAGCCGGGCTACCACGCGGTCCAGGTCGGTGGGCGCCAGCCGTGCACCCTGGGCCAGCGCCCACGGGTACTCGCCCGCGGCGAAGTCCTCGGCGTCGGCGCGCAGTTCGGGCAGCTCCCGGCCGGGGTGGCGGCTGTGGAAGTGCGCGATCGCGGCGTAGGTGGGCAGGAACAGGGGGTACGGGCGATCGTTGCCCTCTGTGAAGCGGATCGAGCCCATGTCCAGCACCGACGAGATGAGCATCAGGCCGTTGACGTACAGCCCATAGCGGTTCTGCAGGTGCTCGGCCAGCGCGGCGGCACGCAGCGTGCCGTACGACTCGCCCGCCAGGAACTTGGGCGATCCCCACCGCTGGTTGCGGGTGATCCAGAGCCGGATCACCTCGCCCACGGTGTCCACGTCGGCGGCGTAGCCGTGGAAGTCGGCGGGTCGCCCTCCCGCCACCGCACGCGAGTAGCCGGTGGACACCGGGTCGATGAACAGCAGGTCGGAGTAGGCGAGCAGCGACTCCGGGTTGTCCGTGAGGCCCCACGGCGGCGGTGTCAGCGCACCCGCGTCACCCATCACGACCCGGCGCGGGCCGAGCAGCCCGAGGCGCAGCCAGAGGCTCGACGATCCCGGCCCGCCGTTGAACGCCACCGTCAGCGGCCGCGTGGCCGTCGAACGTGCCGTCGCTGTGCTTCTCGTGCCGCAGCACGATGCGTCCGGCCTGCGCGGTGTAGGCGAGCTCGCCGCCGGGGGTGCGTAGCGTGTGCGACGTGGTGACGAGGTCGTCGGTGGGTGCGGGCCGATCGGGAGCCGGGGTGTCATCTGCCACGTTCACGACAGTAGGCGAACTCGACGCCGCGTTGATCGACTGTCGGGCGTGCCCCCGGCTCGTCGAGTGGCGGGAGCAGGTGGCGCGGGAGAAGCGGGCCGCGTTCCGCGACGAGACCTACTGGGGCCGTCCGGTACCCGGGCTCGGGCCCGTCGACGCGCGGCTGCTGATCGTCGGGCTCGCGCCGGCGGCGCACGGTGCCAACCGCACCGGCCGGATGTTCACCGGCGACCGCTCCGGCGACGTCCTGTTCGCGGCCCTGCACGCCGTCGGGCTGGCCAACCAGCCCACCGCCACGCACGCGGGCGACGGGCTGACGCTGCGCGGCACGCGGATCACGTCACCGGTGCACTGCGCCCCACCTGCCAACAAGCCGACCCCCGCCGAGCGGGCCACGTGCGGTGGCTGGCTGCGTGCCGAGCTGATGTTGCTCGCACCGCGCGCGGTGGTGGTGCTGGGCGCGTTCGGCTGGCAGGCGCTGCTGCCCGTGCTCGCCGATGCCGGCTGGGTGATCCCGCGGCCGCGGCCCCGGTTCGGCCACGGCGCGCACGTGGAGCTGGCGGGAGGCACCGGAAAGACCTTGCACCTGTTCGGCAGCTACCACGTCAGCCAACAGAATACCTTTACCGGCCGCCTCACCCCGGCCATGCTCGAGATCGTGCTACGCGCCGCGAGCGATGCGGCCGGATTGAGTTGAGCGTTCAGCTTTTTGGCGGTACCCAGATCGGTTGCAGGTAGTCAGCGTCACCCGCTGAAAATGCATGAAAGCCCCGTATCAGTGGGAACATTGAGGCATGGCGCGCAACGCGAGGATCGTGGTCGTCGGCGGGGGATACGTCGGGATGTACACGGCGCTGCGGCTGCAGAAGAAGCTGCGCCGCGGCGAGGCCGAAGTCACCGTGATCGACCCCCAGCCCCACATGACCTACCAGCCCTTCCTGCCTGAGGCGGCGGCCGGCTCGATCGAGCCCCGGCACGTGGTCGTTCCGCTGCGCAAGGTGCTGAAGAAGTGCCACCACCTCACAGGGCGGGTCACGAAGATCAACCATGCGACGCGTGAGGTCACCGTCGAACTGGCCGCGGGCAACGTCACCACGGTGAGCTACGAGGTGCTCGTGGTGGCCCCCGGATCGGTCGCGCGCACGCTGCCGATCCCCGGGCTCGCCGAGGTCGGTATCGCCTTCAAGACTGTCGGCGAGGCCATCTACCTGCGCAACCACGTGCTGTCGCGGCTCGACGCGGCGGCCACCACGATCGACCCGGAGCTGCGCCAGCGGCTGCTCACCTTCCTCGTCGTCGGTGGTGGCTACGCGGGCGTCGAGGCGCTCGCCGAGCTGCAGGACATGGCGGTCTACGCCACGCGCTACTACGAGAACATCGCGCCCGAGGACATGCGCTGGGTGCTGGTCGAGGCCGCCGGGCGGATCATGCCCGAGGTCGGACCGAAGATGGGCGTCTACACCGTCAAGCGGCTCCTCGACGTGGGCATCGAGGTCTACCTCGACACGCGGGTGAAGTCGATGGAGGGCGGCCACGTCGTCCTCGACGACGGCACCGAGTTCGACGCCGACACGATCGTCTGGACGGCGGGCGTCAAGCCCAACCCGATGCTCGACAACACCGATCTCCCGCGCGACGACCGCGGCCGGATCGAGTGCAGCTCGGCGCTGCAGGTCGAGGGCATGCCCGGGGTGTTCAGCGCTGGCGACTGCGCGTCGGTGCCCGACCTGTCCAAGGACGACCCGGCGGCGAAGACGAGCCCGTCGGCGCAGCACGCCGTGCGGCAGGCGAAGGTGCTCGCCGACAACATCGTCGCGCACCTGCGGGAGAAGCCGTTGGTGCCCTACAAGCACAGCTACGCCGGTTCGGTTGCGAGCCTGGGGTTGTACAAGGGCGTCGCGGAGATCTACGGCATCAAGCTGCGCGGCATCGTGGCGTGGTTCATGCACCGCACGTACCACGTCAGCCGGATGCCCACCTGGAACCGCCGCATCCGCATCGTCTTCGACTGGACCGGCGCGCTGATCCTGCAGCGCGAGGTGGTGTCCCTCGGGCAGATCAACGACCCGAAGGCCGACTTCAGCCGGGTCGCAGGCGGCCGCCCCCGGCCGCTGCCCACGTCGGTGGAAACGCCACCGGCCGAGCCGGCCACCACCACCCGTCCGGTGGCCTGAACCCACACGGCTGGTCTGCTCGGGTGCCCGCGGTCGTAAGATCGCGCGGCGCCCCCGTAGCCCAACCGGCAGAGGCAGGCCCCTTAAAAGGGTTCCAGTGTGGGTTCGAATCCCACCGGGGGCACCCGCGCCTGACATGCAAAATCGCTACCTGACCAGGCGTTACGTCGATCACGGGTGATCACTCCCTATCCGGTGCTCTCCGGTCGGCATCCGCTCACGTCGGCCGTCTGCCCCAAATACGCCCCGAAGTTCAGTCCTCGCGTAGCGCAGCGTCGATACGTCGACGGGCGGCGTCCTCCTGGCCGGACAGGCACTTGGCGTAGATCTGGAGCAGGACGGCGACGCTGTGCCCGGCCCACTCGGCTACCTGCGTTGGCGGGACGCCCGCGCCGAGCCACGTCGACACCGCCGCGTGTCGGAGGTCGTAGGGCCGCCGGGCCAGCGGAGACGCCGCTTCATCCGTCGACAGCGTGGCTTTCCGGGCTGTCCGCCAGACACGGCAGTAGGTGCTCTCGGCGAGCTGGCCCCCGCGCACGCCACTGAACAGCAGCCCGTCCGGACCGGTACTGATCGATTCCAAGTGCTTGTGCAGCAATGCAGTCAGGGCCGGAGGGGACGGGACCAGGCGGGTCTCACCGCGGGCACGGTGCTTGAGCTGACGCTCCTCCCGCCGACGACCGCTGTCGGTCCACGACGCGCCGGACTCGGGGGTCGACGACTCCAACAACAGCTCGCCCCAGCCGTCGGTGGGCAACAGCAGGTTGGTCTTGCGCAGCGTCGCCGCCTCGCCGGGCCGCAGCGCGGCGTAGTACATCGCCCCGAAGAACGCAGCCAGACGTGGGCCACTCGGCTTCACCGTCCCTACTGCATCGAGCAACGCGCGAGCCTGTGTCGGATTGACCACGACCCGCCGATCGACCGACTGCACGATCCGAGGTGCCTTCCACGCCAGCCCTGTGATCGGATTGGCCGCCAGGAGGCGCCGTTCGACCGCGTACTCGGCGAGGTTCACCAACACTCCGCGCTGCCGCTGCACCGTCGCAGGGGCCGAAGCTCCGCCGTCGATGTTCACCGTCATCGCGTCGAGGACGGCACGCGCGATCGCGGCGTTGTCGAGGTCCCCGACGTCGCGAGTGTTCCGTTCCAGCCACGTCAGGGCCTGCACGAGGTTGTCCGGGGGAGTCCCATTGGCGCTCGTCCGGAGATTGAATGCCCACGCCGTGAGAGCTTTTCGTAGCTCGGCATCGTTCGGACGTCCACGGCCGTCGGAGATCATCGCCATGGTGGCGCTGGTCAGCGCGTGCGCGGTGTTGCGTCGTGAGTTGGGCGCGAGCGTGGGCCACTTCACTGCCGCGTACTGCCGGGCGAACACCAGCCAGTTGATTTTTCGCTGGGCCCGGTCCATCGACATTGGTCGCCCGGACTCGATGACGAAGGCTTCACCCTGCCGCGCCGCACGAACCAGGTCCGATCGGAAGGCATCGGCCAGTGGCATCGTCAGGAACGACTCACCGTGCCGATGGCCGCCGACGACCCAGCGCACGCGGTAGCTCGTCGCTCGCGCCCCACGGTACGTCTCGATCTTCCAGACCTTGACGTCGTAGCTGGTCTCCATCAGGCCGCGTCCTCGTGCGCATCAAGCCAGCGGTCAAGCTCAGCCCGACGGATCCGCAGGTCACCGTTCGGGAGCTTGATGCAGCGCGGCGCCCGCTTCTTCGCCCTCCACTCGTAGAACGTCGAGCGCGAGATCCCGAGCTCAGCGCACAGCTCCGCCACTGTCAGCCGATCAGACCTGTTCACGCCGCCTCCACAGCAGTTGCCGAACGGTCGAGCGGGTCATCGCCGGTCGCGAGCTGTGCGGCGTCGTAGTCGGCCTTCCAGCGTTGTCGTTCGGAGATGGCGTGCAGGAGCAGCACCGGCCGGGTGGGGACGTCGGGGTCTCCGGCTTGGGTGCGTTCCCACTCGAACGGCCCGTCGTCGACGGCGTAGCCGGGCCGGACTCCGGCCTTGTCGAGCAGTTGCCGAACGAACGCGGCGCGTTCGGCGCGGTGATCGTCGAGGGTCTTGTTCGACCACTTCCGCGACACCAGGACACGGCGTCCGGCGATGCCGAGGTGCTCGGGCTTGTGCGCCTTGCCCTTGCACTGCCCCGGTGTCATCGACAGCCGCGCCCCCTTGGGCTGGATGCCGTAGCGCAGCCACACCCCACACGTCGGCGAGCACGGCGTGATCGCGAGTTCCGCGGTGAGCCGGCGGGCGTGCTCGCGTTGCCTGCCGGTGACGTCGTCCGTGAGCCCAGCGGCCTGGCCGACGCTCTTGGTCAGGTATTTGGTGAGGTACCCGACGTGTCGCCCGGCCTCTTCGGTGCCGCCGAGGATGCCCTTCACGTGCACCTGTGCCCCGAACACCGCCGTGTGGGCGGGCATCAGCAGGGTGTCGGGGTCGGTGGCCTCATCCCAGGTCGGTAGCGGCTCGCGGGTCTCGGGGTCGACGAAGCCTTTCGTGCGGTCGTCCCACCGCGGCATTGTGTTGCCGCTGTAGGTCTGGTGGTCGTGGGCGGGCCACCACACCTGGTGGTAGGTGGCGGCGGCGATCGCGCGCAGCTCGGCACGGGAGATGGATCCGCGGATCGCGGCGTGGAAGTGCGGAGCGCCGCGCTTCTGGGGTTCGACGGTGCCGAAGTACTGCACGTCCCACCCGACGCAGCGGCGGGTGTTCTGCCAGAACCGGTCGAGCAGGCGCGGAAAGTGGATCGCGTCCCGCGCGGCGCGGCGGTAGTCATAGCTACCCGGGTCGAGCGCGGCCCCGTTGCCGTCGACACGGCCGTAGGTGTCGAGGGTGAGCGTGAGGAAGGTCGAGGGCCGGTAGCGCCCGGCGAACACCTCCCCGACGGTGCGCTTCTCCACTGGCCGACGAGGCAGGTTCGGCGCATCCTGGCGACGTCGGGTCGAACGCTTCACCACCCGCCCGGGAGGGTCCAACGGAGCGAGCGGGCCGCGTACCCCGAGTCCGCGGATGTCCTCGTCGAGGAGTGTGACGAGGTCGCGGATCTCATCGCACAGTTCCTCGTCACCCTCGCCGCGAGCGCGGGTGTAGGCGGCGTGCAGGTCCGCCCGGGTGGCCATCGCCTCCTTCTGCGCCTGGTTCGGTTCGGTGTTCGGTGGGACGGGTTCTTCCTCGAGGTGCCAACCCTCGCGGCACTGGACCATCCGCAACCGGCGCGCCTTCTCCGAGCACGGGCGGCACACGTCCTCCCGGGTCGACCCGCACGGCACGGGTACGACGTCGACCCGACCGCTGGACAGGTCGATCCGGCGCATGGCCAACGGGCGCACGCACACGCCGTGGTCTTCGGCGAGCTGCCGGGCGACGTCCCCGGAGATCGCGAGGAGTGCCTTCTGTGCGCGGGTGAGCTGGTCCTGGTCCACGACGTCGGTGCTCATGCGACACCCCCGGCAGGCTGACCAACCGGGGCCGGGAGGGCGAGGAGCTTCCCAGCCTGTGCGGGCATGGTGGCGCCGGTGACGAACGTTTCGAGCTGCTTGATGACCTCGTCGGGCACCCACCCGGCCCGGACCCGCAGAGGTTCGCGGACTCCTTCGCCGAACAGGTAGCCGACCCCCGCTTCGGACTCGCCGATGCGGTTGGCCCAGGCGCCGCGGTCGTATGCGTGATCGCCGAGCACCATCGCCACGTGGGACTTGGAGGCGACGCGCAGGCAGATCTTGCGCGGGAACAGGTCACGGACCGGGACGGTGTCCTTCGTCGGTTCCTGGACGTAGCCACGCACGGTGAAGCCGAGCGCGCGGCCCTGGGTGTTGAGGACCGCGACCCGGTCGATCATCGCTTCGCGGGTCTTGCGGTCACCGACGTAGCGCATCAAGGCGCCGATCTCGTCGAACTCCAGCAGCTCCAACGGGAACTCCCGGGTGATCGGCATGTCGCGCAGCCGACCGGCGAACTCGGCCTTGCGCCGCTCCAACTCCTCGATCAGGTCATCCAGCAGCGCCACAGCGTCCTTCGACGACACCGCGTAGCGGCCGAAGATCCGACGCCCGTAGGCCAGCTCCATCCCCTTCGGGTCGATCCCCGACACCCGCACCAGCCCGTCACGGATCGCCGGAGCGAGCGAGACGATCGGCGACCACATCACCGAGTTCTTGCCCGCCCCGGTCGCCCCGGCGGTCAGGGTGTGACCACCCGCGAGTGGTTGATTCCAGTCGGTGCCGTACTCGGTGCGCCCGGACCACACCTTGCGCAGGTCGATGTGCTCGCCCTTGACCGCCGCCAACTCCGTGAGGTCCTGGCAGGTGACCAAGCTGGCCAGGCGGTCGCGGCGCTGGAAGTCGATCGACACCAGGTCCGGGCCCACCTCGCGTATCTGGCAGCGCGACACCCCGCGAGCCACCGCGAGTGCGCGCGTGGCCAGGTCGAAGTCCTCCGGGGTCTGCCCAGGAACCAGCCGGACCCGGACCTCGTCCCAGCTGGGACCGGCACGCACCCCAACGATCTTCGGGAGCTGGTCCGGTCGAGCCTTCACCCTCGGCTGCACCGCGGAGCGCCGGAACAGGTTCACGTTCACCGTCACCGGCTGGCCCCGATCCGGCACGGTCAACCCGCACGCACGCAGCCACCGGGGCATCCGCCGGGCGTAGACCATCCAGCGCTGCCACCACGCCCGTACCCAGCGTCCGGCCCACGGCTCGAACGTCCCGCGATCAACCACCCGCCACAGCAGCAGCGCGACTGTGACCGCCCCGACCGTGATCACGAGCGACGGCCAGCCCAGCCACGACAGCCAGGCCATGGCCGCGACGCTGGTCAAGGTGGTGCGCCAGTGTCGGACCGCCCATCGGCCGAGCCACCACACGCTCTTGACCAGCAGCCACGCGGTCACGAACACCACCGCCGCAGCGGCGAGCGCTTCCAGGACCTTGGTCAGCATCTGCCCGATCTTGTGCAGCACCCACAGCGCGCCCACGCCACCACCGAGAAGTAGCACCAGCTGTGCCTCGGTCATCACGCCACCTCCCGCGCAGTCGAGTCAGCGGCCCAGCGCTGATGGGCGGCCTGGCGGGTCACGCCGAGCCGCGAGGCGATCTCGCCCCACGAGTAGCCGGCGGCCCGCAGACCGGTCACGGCATCGGTGATCGCGGCGTCGAGCGTGGAAGCCAGCGCCGCGAGAGCAGGCAGGGCGTCCACGTCACCGGAGGCCACGCGGCGTCCTGCGGCCCGTACGACACGGCGGGAGAATGCGGTGAAGGCGTCGTTCTCCACGACCCGCCCCGGCCCGTCGGGTGTCAACCGGGCCTTGACGGTCGATCCGCTGGTGAGGCTCATGCCGCCACCGCCCCGAGCTCCGTGCGCGTCGCCGCGTAGAGGGCCGTGCGCTCCTGCGGGGTCATCCCGGCCGTGACTCCCCAGCGGCGTGCCGGGTCCTCCCCGGCCATCACGTCAACCGCGCAGGAGGTGCGGACCGGGCAGCCAGCGCACACCCGCTTCGCGACCAGCACGGCAGGTGCGTCCGGACGCAGGTCGACCGGGTAGAAGACCTCCGGGTCCACCTCGGCGCACACCGCGGAGAGGCGCCAGTCCCGCCCGTCCGGGGTTGTGGTGATCATGCCGTCACCCCCAGCTCGTGCCAGTTCGACAGGGCACCCGCCGCGTCGGAGGTGGGGCGGTCCTCGAACCGGGCGAACCAGTCCGCCGATGCGTCCCGCCAGAACCGCGCGCTGCCCCGGTCCTGTACGGCGGCCATCAACGCCGTGGTGCGGTAGATCCGGTACGGGCTGCCCGCACGGCGGGTCAGGCGAGCCAGGACGATCCACCACCCGGCCCGGCGGGCGTGGATCAGCGCGAGCCGCTCCGCCCGGAACGCGTGCTCGATCTCGCAGGTGTGCGGCATCGCCAGGGCGGCGCGGCGGTACTCGTCGCAGGCGTCGATAGCGAAGGTGATGCGTGCCAGGGCAGCAGTGTGCTCAGCGTCGGTCAGCATTACGCTCGGTGTCCTTCCGGAACTCGGATTCCTTGCCAGGAGCTGGGGTTGGGGAGATCAGGAGGGGAGCCCGGTTGCCGCCGTGCTCCCCTCCGCTCAGCAGGCATCACTCAAGCGGCCTCCGCTGAACTCGTGCGCGGCGTCGGCTTGGCCGAACCCACCTGCGGGGCACGCATCCCCGACGCGCGCAGGCTGTAGGCGATCCGCGGACGCCCGCCGCCGTTCTCGTTGAGGTAGGGCGTGATCGTCAGGCCGTCGAACTCCACCGGACGGAACGGCATCCCCGCGATTGCCTCCGGCGGGATCGGCTGATGCGGAGCCGAGATCTTCACCGTCAGCGTCTTGGCGTCCTTGCGTGCCTCCGGGTCGGGATCCAGCACCGACACCGACCACACGAGCAGCCCCGACTCCTTGTCCACCGCCTGCACCGGCCGCTCACGCGTGGACTTCTCGAAGTCGCGGACCGGCTCCACCTCCGACACCACGTAGGCCCCGTGCGGGAACACGTCTCCGTGGCTGACCTTGAACCGCGTACTGATCGCCATCTGCGACTGACCTCCATCGTCGGGCGCTTGGGACCCGATCTAGCGCGGCAGTGTTACCGCTAGCTCTATTAGGCCATCATGCACGCGACATGTCAATAGAACCACCTCTATCTGCCACTCATGCCTCTACTGACCGGTACCGCTACCGTTATCGGAGATGCCAGGAGGTGGCCATGGGGACGACCGGATACCGGGAACTGGCCGGGATCCTGCGCGAGGCGATTCAGCAGGGGCAGTACACGCCGGGCGCGACCCTGCCCAAGCAGGAAGAGCTGGCCAGCCAGTACGACGTCAACGTCAAGACCGTGCGCACCGCCGTGGCACTGCTCGAAGCCGAGGGGCTCGTGACACCGATCCGGCGGCGCGGAACCGTCGTGCGGCAGCGGCCGCCGATGCGACGGCTCGGGGTGGACCGCTACAGCAAGCAGAAGTGGAAGTTCGGCGATGTCGTCGCGTTCGCGGCAGACCGCGAGGCCTCCGGCCGGGCATGGAAGCCAACCGACCAGACACAGACTGTGGCGCAGGTCGAAGCTGACCCCGAGATCGCCGAGGCCTTCGGCGTCGAGCCGGGATCACCGGTCTACGAACGCGCGCGGCTCGTGACAGACGACGGCCAGCCGACCCACACGCTCACCAGCTACTACCTGCCCGAGCACGTGGAGAACACGCCACTCGTCGACCCCACGCCAGGACCGGCGGGACGGGGCGGCGGCTTCGCAGTCCTCACCCTGCAGGGTCTCGAACCCGATCACATGACCGAGTCGTTCCACTCCAGGATGCCCACGCCCGACGAGATCGCCCAACTGGACCTTCCCGCAGGCGAACCCGTGATGATCCTGCAGCGCCGCACCTACACAGCCGACGGAACCCTCGTCGAGGTCGCACGCGGAGTCCACGCCGCATCCCGGTTCTCCTGGACCTACTCGTTCGACATTCCGGACTGAGGAGCGAGCTATGCCAGTCGCCACGCTGCCCGACGAGTACCGCGCCGACATCGCCACGCTGTGGGACTTCAACCAGATGCACCACGAGCTGCACCCGGTCGACCTCGGCATCGGACTGGGCAGCCACGACCTCGGCGTGGCCACCTACGCCGCCGAGCTCTACCACCGAGGCATGTTCCCGAGGATCGCGTTCACCGGCGCCAACGCACCCACAACCGTGGAACGATTCCCCCGCGGCGAAGCCGTCCACTACCGCGAGCACGCACTCACCCTCGACGTTCCCGACGACGCCATCCTCGTCGAACCGCGAGCCACACACACCGGCGAGAACATCGACTTCACCCGCGAACTCACCGACGCGGCAGGCCTGACCGTCGGCTCCATCATGCTGATCTCACGGCCCTACCAACAGCGCCGCGCCTACGCGATGTGCCGCCTCCGCTGGCCCGAGGTCGAAGTCATTTGCGCGTCCCAGCGCACGCCACTCGACGACTATGTCGCGGGCATTGGCGACCCGGACCGCGTCATCAACATGCTGGTCGGCGACACCCAACGCGTCTGGGTCTATGCCGAGAACGGATGGTCGATTGACCAGGATGTGCCCGCCAGTGTGCGCACGGCATATGACCATCTCGTCGCCGCTGGCTTCACTCAGCGCGTCATCTCGGCGATCAGTTGATGTGGCAAACTGTATTTTGTAAGATAGTCCGCATTTTCTCTGCAAATCTTCGCAAGGAAGTATTGTCAATGCCGACGGATGAGACAATTGACCCTTCCCGGCTGACGGCGTGGCTCGCTTCGGTAACGATTGAAGGCTCGCCGGACCCGGTTCGGGTGGTTCTCGACGGCCGAGAAGGCCAGGTTGTGTACGTGCGGCAGGTGGATCCGTGTGACCACGACGTAGAGCGGGTTCCGATTTATGAAGGCGATCAGCTGGTCGTCATGACGGCGCTTTCGCACGCTTCGGTGAACACGGCCGAAGAGGCAGGTGAGAGTGACGAGATGATTCTGGCCAAGCGCATTGTCCCGGTTCGTCGCGAGCCAGGCCACGTATTCGTGCGGACTCTCGCTCACGGCGAAGCGGACGATGGCCGGAGGGTCCATGTCCGACCGGGCGATGACGTAACCATTGAGCCGGGTGCATTATCCGTTGAGATAGCTGCTCTGGATGCGCACGAAGCGGCGATGAGTGAGGGAGCGCGTTACGTTCCGTTGACTCCGATGCTCGGTTCATGGTTCGCGATTGGATCGCATGATCAAGATAAGGCGAGGTACTTGTCTGCGGCTGCTCGACGGCTTGATGCCGCGCGCACGCTGCTTGACCGGGTCGAGGAGCTGAGATCCTCGCTGGAGGACCCTTCGACGCTGACGGCGGCCAAGCGCCGTCGCGTCGCGCTAGACCTAATTCGAACTGTCGAAATCACGATTGTGACAGTCGGTAGGGTATCGCATATGATTGATAAGGCTGCCAAAATAGCAAAGATTCCGACGCCGGTGTCGCCTGTGATCACGAGCAGTCACGCTGCAATTAAGGAAATTCGAGACGCGTACGAACACATAGAAGAGCGCGCGGTTGGTAAGTCATTCGGAAAGGTTGATCCCTCTGCGCTTCAAATCTTTGACTACCAGGACCTTATTCTGCACGACAAAATCTCGTACGGCGTGCACGTGCTCGACCTGAAGCAGGAGCTTCCAGGGTTCATCGATGCGGCTCGGAATTTCATCGTGGATGCTGCAGGCGACGTTTGAACTGGACGAGGGCAAGGTGGACGAGGACTTGTCTGGTCCCAGCTGATGGTTGACGTTTGGCTCTCACCTGATCCTTGACGTTCGGGCTAGGAAACTGAGGGTGTGCGGGGTTTCTGGGCTTTCCAGCTGCGGACCGGTTGGTTGGTGGTCCGGCGGAAGGTGCGGCGTCCGCCGTCGAGGAAGTCGACGGTGATGGTGTGTTCGGCGACGTGGGCGGTGACGACAGTGTGGGCATGCGCCCGGCCGAGCGCGAGCTTCTGCCCGACGACCATCACGACACCGCTGTTGGACGCCCGTCGTTGGACGGTCACCGGCTCGACCGCGGGCCGGGGCGGCGCGCCTGCTGGTCGGGCCCCGCGCAGCTTCCGCGCCTGCTCATAGGTGAGCGGATTGGGTCGGGTGCGCAGCAGCTCGCGGGTCTCAGGGTCGAAGAACATCAGCGTGTTCCTCGATCCGGATGCTGACCCGGCGTCCGCCGAGGATCTCCGCAGCCAGGATGGCCCGCTGCCCCAGTGACACGAGGCCGTCTTTGCTGACGGTGCGGTCGACCTCCAGAGCGGTCCCGGCCGGTTCGGTCGGCGGCAACGGGGACGGCCCGGCCGGGCGGCCGCCGGAAGCAGCGAGCGCGGCGAGGTCGTTCGCGGAGAGGTGGGAGCGGACGGTCTTGATCCGCGCCCCGGCCACCAAGAGGTGGATCAGTTCGTGGTCGGCCCAGAAGGTGACCGTGATCCCGGCGCGGACCGGGCCCAGCCAGAACTGCTTGCCCGCGACCCCCAGGTTCCCCGAAGCGGGAACGACCCGTTCGAACTCCACCGCCCCGCCCCGATAGACCGACTGCGCGGGCGCGGCGTCACCGTCCTCGCGCAGCGGCGCGACTGGCTCGACCGGGCGGGCCGGCGGTGCAGCTCCAGCGGGTTCGACCGGTGCGGGGTCGGGCTCCAGGATCGCGGGGACCCGCAGCGGCAGCAGCTGTTCTGCGTCGGCTCGGTGGGTCTGACCTGCAGCGAACCGGTCGACGGGAGAGTCCATGTCCAGGGAGCGGTGCGGCCGGTCGAGGTTGTAGGTGGTGACCCAGGTGTCGAGCGCCGCCTGCGCGGCGAGCACCGAGCCGAACGGTTCGGCGTGATCGAGCCATTCCCGGCGCAGGGTCTGATGGAACCGCTCCACCTTCCCCGTCGTGGTCGGGGAGGCCGGCTGGGTGAGGCGGTGGGTGATGCCGTTGTCGCGACAGATCCGGTCGAACAACACCTCTCCTCCCTTCCCGAAGCGGTCGGTGAACTGCTTGCCGTTGTCGGTCAGGACCTCATCGGGGATGCCGTAGCGGCGCATCGCCTCGACGAACGCCAGGCAGACCGCCCGCCCGGTCGCCCGGGTCACGACCGAGGCGATCACAGTGAACCGGGAATGGTCATCCACCCCGGTCACGATCTTGGCCTCGGTGAGGTTCCCTGCGCCGTCGACCAGCATGACTCCGCCGACGATGTCGAGCTGCCACAACGCCATCGGTGTCTCGCGTTCCCACCGCAGGTAGTCCTCTCGGCGACGTTTGCGCCGGCGCGGGTCGATCAGGCCGTTGCGGACCAGGATCCGGTGCACCGAGTTCCGCGACGGCACCACCACCTCAGGGCGGGCCAGTAGTCGGGCGATCTCGTGGACGATGCGGTGCGCGCCCCACCCGGGGTGTTCCCGGCGGATCTCACACACCCACGCCTCCATCTCCGCAGACGTCTGGTGCGGACACGCCTGCGGGCGATGCGAGCGGTCGACCAACCCCGCCAGCCCGTCCGCGGCATACCGGACACACCAGGAGTGCACCGACTGGCGCGACACCCCGAACTGGGCGGCCACATCGGTCTTCGTCTCACCGCGCTGCACAGCCAGCACGGCGCGGTAGCGCTGCTCGACAACGGTCATGTCCACCAGGGCCAATCCCGGCCTCCCACCCACGCCGTCCACCAGGACGAGGAGCAGGAAAGCCGATCAGGCCCGAACGTCAAGCATCAGGTGAGACCGCAACGTCAAGCATCAACCGGGACCGGACAAGGTGGACGAGGACTACGCTGCCGAATCTGCCTCTATGAGATCAAGGCGCCGCCTCCGGCGGCGCGGGCCGGCCACGCCGGCCCCCGACGACCACCCCTCTACCTCCGGCCCGGGGTGGCCGTCGGGGGTCGGCCACCCGGCCTGGCCATCGAGGTGGCGAGATTCAGAGTCTATATTCCGGCACACGGCACAGTCAGGTCTTATTGCGGTCCTGGGAAGGACAAGTACGGGGCGTCACCATCCTCGACCAGTGATAGCCGGTCGAAGTTCTCGTCCATCTGGACGAAGCCTTGTTTGGCCAACTCAAACAAGGTGGCCGAAGTGTCGGTCGATTGATCAACTGTCACGTTGAGTACCAGAGCGTTGAGCGCCATTGATGCGAACGATGTCCATCCGGCTGCCTCGTCGTCGGAGGACAGTCCAGAGCACACGACTCCGCATACGTACGTAGAGTCACCGGCAAATACTGGACCACCGCTCATCCCTGGGTCAAACCGAGCGTCGCTCTCAAAGGCTGGGAATGGAATCATCACGCGATCTCGTCCGCCAGGGAAGACTTGGGTTACAAAGCCATGTGACGCGTGGAACGCTTGATCCGTGGTTACCTTGCGGAGTGCATCTGAGTTCTCGTGCGACTGAATCGTCATCCGCGTGTAGCCGAGGCCCAAAACGGCAGTTCCGATGGGTGGCACGCGAGTGTCCAGCCCGACAATTGGGAAGGTGACAGGTTGGCCACCTTCGAGCAGCTGTCGCGGGTGCAGTATCGCTACATCGTGGTTGTCATTGACATAAAACTGATTCACCGGTAGTTGTCCACCTAGTAGGTCCGGAACGTCCTCGTATCCTGCTCCCGATTTGATCCATATCAAGGCGATCCAGGAGTTTGGCTCACTCTGGCAAATTCTTATCGCCTCTTCGACTACGTGCTTTGCAGAAACGAACAGTCCTGTCGGTGACACGTTGAATGCGGTACCAACCAAGGTAATAGTTGATTCTCGCATCACAACGACGGGAAAGATTGCGCTCTGCAGCACGTTGATTGGCAGCTCGTGGAACTGGCCGTCTGATACGTCGATAAAGTCCAGCGGATCAAAGTCTCGTCCCACTGTCATGCCTCCCATGTCCCGACGACGATGCCCGACCCCCGAACACGCCAAAGCCCAATGATGGACCCGTGGTGGCGCGAGGTGGGCGCGGCATCCGGCAAGTGTGCAGGGCCTGCCCGACCATATCGATGAGTTGCGGCGCGGCCTTCACACGTCCGCCTACTGACTGAGGGTTACGGAGGGAGGCTGGTCCCTCGACCGTCGATCGTCCACGCCGTGCCGACCGCGTCAAGGGCGGCTGCGCCGTCGCTGCGCGATGCCTGCGGCCCCCTTGACCCAGCCGACACGACGAGGAGAGCGGCCTGTACGAGGGGGAGCCGGAGGGGAGTAGGCACCCGGGGCGAGCGGACTGGGCGGGCGGCGCGTGGGAGTGTCAAGGTTGGGTTGACAATGGATCGCTGGAGGTCAGACCGACTGTCCGTGTGCCGAATACGCGCCAAAGTTCCGAACGAAGCGATCTTGGCGGCCGGGTAGCGGCAGGTCGCGAGCATGATCACGACGGGGGAGTGCCCCCACTTAAAAGGGTTCCAGTGTGGGTTCGACTCCCACCGGGGGCACATGTCGCCGACTCGTGAAGGCTGACCCCCTGACGGCGCCGGAAAACTGACCCCTCTGAACGCTCGAGGGG
>NZ_JBHSIR010000031.1:670-1346 GCF_042653605.1 Pseudonocardia sp. GCM10023141 | reverse complement strand
TCGAGGGTGGGGCCACCTCAAGCCATCACTCGGGCTCCAAGTGGGGCCAACTCAGGCTGGCACACTCAGACGTCCGGTTCACGGCGAACAGACCGCACGACACCACCGTCACCGTCGAGCACCGCCACTTCGAACGACTCGACGGCGGCGGAACCATCAACGACGCCATCCAGGGCGGCGGCGGATGGACGCTGTTGCTCGACAGCTTCACCAAGACCGTGGCGGACCGGCCGTGAGCACAGCCGTTGACACGATGAGCCTCGCCCACGACGAGCGGGCCGACCTCGCCAACCTCCTCGACACACTCACACCCGCCCAGTGGGACTCGCCCTCGCTGTGTGCGGGATGGCGGGTCCGCGACGTCGTCGCGCACATGTTCAGCTACGAGGAACTCGGCATCGGCGGGCTGGTCGGCCGGTTCATCAAGGGCGGCGTGAATCCGGACCGCGTCAACGCCGTCGGTGTCTCCGCCTACGCCGAGCGCAGCACCGACGCCCTGGTCGAGCTGGTCCGCAACCACCTGCGGCCCCGCGGGCTGACCGCCGGGTTCGGTGGCCGGATCGCACGGGCCTTGACCCCTGATCTTGGACACGGTGAATCCAGCACCTTGCTGGGGAAGCGAGATGATCCAGATCATGGCCCGCAAGAACTACTCCGAGGAGTTTCGTCGGCAGGC
>NZ_JBHSIR010000031.1:366-617 GCF_042653605.1 Pseudonocardia sp. GCM10023141 | reverse complement strand
CGAGCCCGTTGAAGGCCCGCGCAGCCTCACCGAGCGGTGGTGATGGGTCTGTGCCCGCGGGCCGGGCCGAGACGCTCGAGGAGCGGGTCGCGAGGCTGGAGGCCGAGAACGCGGCCTTGCGCAGCGAGCGTGCCACGCTCACCACCGAGCGGGAGATCCTGCGGTCGGCGGCCAAATATTTCGCCGGGGAGACGCGCTGGTGAGTCGCTTCCAGTTCGTCGCGGAGAACTCCTCCACCTACCCGGTGAAGC
>NZ_JBHSIR010000031.1:0-297 GCF_042653605.1 Pseudonocardia sp. GCM10023141 | reverse complement strand
AACACCGTCGGGGCTCCCCGGGCGACCGCCGAGCTCAACGACGGCGTCCCGCCCGGCGAGCGGGTCAACCACAAGCGGGTCGCACGGGTGATGCGCGAGCACGGCATCGCCGGCTACCGCCGCCGCCGCCGGGTCAGGACCACGATCCCCGAACCGGCCGACCAGAAGGTCCCCGACCTGCTCAAACGGGACTTCACCGCGTCGGCACCGAACCTGGCCTACGTCGGTGACATCACCTACCTACCGTTGGCCGACGGATCGAATCTGTACCTGTCCACGGTGATCGACTGCCACAGC